>NZ_JAYMZS010000048.1:0-62542 GCF_035828755.1 Amycolatopsis sp. H20-H5
TACCTCGGCGGCGCCGTCGAGCAGCGCCCTGGCGAGCCGGGGATGCAAGCCGAGCCCGGCCATCCGGCGGCCGCGATCGGTCACGGTCCCGTCCGCGGTGGTCGCGCCCAGCGTGACCAGCAGCGCCCGCCCGGCCGCGAAGGCGCCTTCACCCGGCGGATCCCACCAAGCGAGCCCGGAGCCGTCGGGAGTGGACCAGCAGGCCAGCTCCAGCGCGAACCTGGCCAGTTCGGCCGTGCGAATCTCGGGCTCGGGATAGGGCGGGAGCGAGCCCTGTTCGTGCTCTGACCAGCAGCGATACGCCCGTCCCGGTGCTTCGCGCCCGGCCCGTCCGGCGCGTTGCACGGAGACCGCCGCCGACACCCGCACGGTCGCCAGGCCCGGCAGGCCGCGCCGGTGGTCCACTCGCGGCACCCGCGACAGCCCGGAGTCGACCACCGACCGCACCCCCGGCACGGTGAGACTCGATTCGGCGACCGCCGTGGCCAGCACGACCCGGCGACGTTCGCGCGGCCGCAACGCGTCGTCCTGTTTCGCCGCCGGGAGCCGTCCGTGCAGCGGCAGGACGTCGACGTCGCGAAGTCCGCCCAGCAAGCCCGAAACCCGCGCGATCTCACCCGCGCCCGGCAGGAACGCGAGCACGTCACCGTCCCCTTCGGACAGTGCGGTGTGGACGGTCCTGGCGACGGTGGCTTCGGGACGTTCACCGCGAGCGGGCGGGTGGTACGACATCGTCACGGGATACGTCCTGGCGTGCGCGGTGATCACCGGCGCGTCACCCAGGAGCGCCGCCAGCCGCCCGGCGGCCACGGTCGCGGAGGTCGCGAGCAGCCTTAGGTCGTCGCGCAGCCCGGCACGGACGTCCAGCAGCAGCGCGAGCAGCAGGTCGGCGTCGAGATGACGTTCGTGGCACTCGTCCAGCAGGACGGTCGACACCCCGGGCAGCTCGGGGTCGCCCTGCAGCCGCCGGACCAGCAGCCCGGAGGTCACGACCTCGATCTTGGTCCGCGAAGACACCTTCCGGTCACCCCGGACCGAGTACCCGACGGTCTCGCCGACCGGCTCGCCCAGCAGCTTCGCCATCCGCCCGGCCGCGGCCCTGGCCGCCAGCCGCCGCGGCTCCGCGACGACCACGCGGCCGCCGTCCGGGGTGGCCAGCGCGAGCGGCACCAGCGTGGTCTTCCCGGTGCCGGGCGGGGCGACGAGCACCGCCGTGCCGTGGGCGTCGAGCGCCGCGGTCAGCTCGGCCAGCACCGCGCGGACCGGCAGGTCCGGCAGCTCGACCTCACGGATCACTGTTCGGTGACCCGGGGCGGCGCGGGGATCGGGTAGCCGGACGGGCCGATGTTGCGGTTCAGCGAGTCCTTCCAGGCGCCGCCGGAGATCATCTTCTGGATCGCCTTGGCGATCGCCGCCTGCCCCTGGGTGTCCCCCTTGCGCAGCCCGACGCCGTAGCGCTCGGTGGAGAACGGCTTGCCGACCACCTTGAGCAGCTCGGGGTTCTGCGCCACGTACCCCGCCAGGATGACCGCGTCGGTGGTGACCGCGTCGATCTGGCCAGCGAGCAACGCCGTCACACAATCGGGGTAACGCGGGTACTCGACCAGCTGGACGGCCTGGGCGAACCGGTCGCGGACCTGCTGGGCGGGGGTGGAGCCGGTGACCGAGCAGAGGCGGCGCGTGTTGAGCGTCTCCGGGCCGGTGATGTCGGGTGAGGTGAGGCGCACCAGCAGATCCTGCCCGGTCTCGAAGTAGGGCCCGGCGAAGGACACCACCTGCTTGCGCTTGTCGGTGATGGAGTAGGTCGCGACGATCAGGTCCACGGCGCCCGAGGTGAGGTCTGTCTCCCGGGTGGCGGAGGTGGTTTCGTGCCAGGTGATGTGCGCCGGATCGACGCCGAGTTCGCCCGCGACGAATTTCGCGACGTCCACGTCGAACCCGACAAAACGCCCGTCCACCGTGCGCAACGCGAGGCCCGGCTGGTCGAACCGGATCCCGATGGTGAGCTGGTTCCCGTCCTGCGCGCGGACCACCACCGAGTCCCCCGGCGAGACTTTCCCGCCCGAGCACGCGGCCGTGACCAGCAGCAACGCCGCGACGAGGAGGGCACGCGCCCGCATGGCGGCCTCCGTCCGGGGTCGTGGTCGGCTCACATTCTTCTCAGGTCCGCCGGATAGCCTAAGCGCGTGACGCGACCGTCCCAACTCGTGCTTGATGCCGTCGGCACTCTCGCCAGGCTCGGCCTTGCCGCCATTTGGCTGATTTCCGGAGCGCTGAAGATCAGCGATTCGGGCCAGACCTACATCGCGGTGAAGGCCTACGACGTGCTCCCCTCCGGGCTCGTCAGCCCGGTGGCCACGGCCCTGCCACTGATCGAACTCGCGCTGGGCCTGCTCCTGCTGTTCGGACTGGGCATCAGGATCGTCTCGGTGCTCTCGATCCTGATGTTCGCCGTGCTCATCGCCGCGATCGCCCAGTCATGGGTGCGCGGGCTGAGCATCGACTGCGGCTGTTTCGGCGGCGGCGGGCAGGTGGCGAACGGCCAGACGCAGTATCCGCAGGAGATCGCGCGGGACACCGGTTTCGCGCTGCTCGCGGTGTGGCTGGTGGCGCGTCCGTGGACGTGGCTGGCGCTGGACGGCTGGCTAGGACGAGGTCGCGGGAACTCCGGCGAGACCGGGGACGACTACCGGGTTATCGCGGAAGGGAATCAATAACGTGGGTGGCGCGCAGCGCAACGAACGGAACAAACGTCAGCAGGCCATGGCCTCGCGCTCGGTGGCGCAGGCCAGGGGGACCGCGGGCGGTGACCGGAAGAAGACCATCGGCATCGTGGTGGCCGTGGTCCTCGTCGCCGCGGCGGTGATCGGCGGCGTGCTCTGGAGCAACGCCTCCAAGAACGCCACCGCGGGCCAGACCATCGACCCCGGCATCTCGAAGCAGCTCGCCGCCGGTGTGGTCGAGAAGCGTGACGGGGTGGTGGTCACGGTCGGCAAGCCGGGCGCGAAGGCGTCGATCGACATCTACGCCGACTTCCTCTGCCCGATCTGCGGCACGTTCCAGAAGACCTACGGGACCCAGATCGAGGACCAGGTCAACTCGGGCGCGCTGCAGGTCAAGTACCACATGGTGCCGCTGCTCAACGAAAGCTCCAACCCGCCCGGCTACTCGCTGGACTCCGCCAACGCCTCGCTCGCGGCGGCCGACGCCGGCAAGTTCACCGCGTTCCACGACGCGTTGTTCGCCAACCAGCCCGAGGAGGGCAAGCGCGGCTTCGACAAGGGGCAGCTGATCGCGCTCGGCCAGGGCCTGGGCATCACCGACCCCAAGTTCACCGCCTCGATCACCTCGGGCACCTACGACCAGCAGCTCGACGCCGAGTTCGCCAAGACCTTGAAGGACGACAACCTGGCGCAGACCTTCCCGGACGGCCGGCGCAGCTTCGGCACGCCCACGGTGGCTGTGAACGGCAAGAGCATCCAGGTCCAGGACCCGAGCTGGTTGCAGAAGCTCGTCGCCGGTCAGAGCTGACCCGTTCTGCCGGTTTCGCCCACTCCGGACACGCTTGGTGGTTTAGTCTGGACTCGCAGTGTTCAGGGGGAACCAGGGTGGGCCGGGCTCGTCGCACTCCTGGTGTCGAGGGAGGGCTTTGTGGACGGGACGAACAAGGGTTACCACGTCGACGAAGGCGCGTATGAGAACTACGCGCGTCAGGTCGATCCACTAGGCGACGACGTCCGGAGCGCGGGGGATCAGCACGTGGGCCCGCACGTCGAGCTCGGTGGTGACGGGTTTTCGGCCATGGGCGGCGAATCCGGGTTCGCCGGAGCGTACTCCGGCCGGATGCGCGCACTGCACGATCGGGTGAACAAGATCGGCGGTAACTGGCACCAGGTCGGCGAAGCCTCCCGTCGCACCGGCGCGACCTACGCCGCCGTCGAAGGCGAGCAGCACGAGGTCATGCGCGGCCTGGGCAAGGGCCTCGCGTGACCGCACACGACGTCAAGCTCGTCGCGGATCAGGGCCTGCACGGGGTCAACCAGTTCGGCCAGAAGCTCAAGCACAACCCCGCCGCGATCAGTGGCGCGCGGGATGGGCAGGTCGCGCTCCAGACGTCGATGGCCAAGGCCAAGGACCACGCGGGGACGCAGCGGTCCAACCTGGCGAACACCGCGTCCGGCAACAGCGCCGATCGCGCCACGGCGACTTCGCAGGGCCTGGAAAAGGAAGTACAGGACCTGCTCGACGAGAGCGCCGAGATCGAGAAGGCGGTCGCCGAGGCCGCCGAGACGCTGCACGTCGGCGAGATCAAGAACGACCAGGTCCGCGATCAGGTCATCAAGGAGATCGCCGCTTCGATGAAGGCGCTGGCGGCGGTCAACAACATCCAGCCGCCGGAGAGCCGGGGCGCCGCCTCCCGCGACATCCTGATGAAGCTGCAGACCAAGATCGCCGAGCTCACCGGCCAGGCCGCGACGTTCAGCGAGCAGACCCTGACCCAGCTGGGCACGATCGGCACCAGGCTCGGCGGCGACCAGTCGACGAGCGCGAGCAGCGCGCACGACACCAAGGTCGCGCAGCAGTTCAACAGCCACGGCAGCTCCGGCGGCGGGGGTGGTGGCCACAGCGGAGGCGGTGGTGGTGGCGGAGGCGGGGGATCCGTGTCGAAGCCCCGGCTGCCGGTCGCGATCCCACTCCAGCCGGGCACCGGCGTCGATGTCAACCTGCCGAACGGCCACACGGTCAAGGCGCCCAACGAGACGGCGGCCAAGGCGGTGCGGTCCGCGCTTTCGCAGCTCGGCGTGCCGTACGTGTGGGGTGGCACCGCGCGGGACAAGGGCCTCGACTGCAGCGGCCTGACCATGACTTCCTACGGCGACGCCGGGCTCACCCTGCCGCGCACGGCCCACGCGCAGACGGTCGGCGCCGAGGTGCCGTCGATGGACCAGTTGCTGCCGGGCGACCTCGTGGTCTGGTCCGGGCACGTGGCGATGGTCATCGGCGACGGGCAGATGGTCGAGGCGGGTGACCCCGTGCAGGTCAGCAAGATCAGGACCACCAACGCGGGCCAGTCCTTCGTCGGTTTCTACCGGCCGACCGGATAGGGGTTCCCGTGGCTGAGATCGATCTGGACCTCGAGATGTCGAGGCTCACCGAGCAGGTGGAACGCACCGCCCGTGAGGCGGACGAACGCTTCGCGCGCATCGGCAAGGTGGTCGGCAGGGCGGAGTCCGGCGACGGCGCGATCAAGGTCGAGGTCGCGCCCGGCGGGCTGCTCACCGGCGTCACGCTGAGCCGGGCCGCGTTGCGGTCCGGGCCCGACGCGATCGCCGCGCAGATCATGGAGCTCGCGAACCGGGCCACCCGGCGCGCGGGCGAGCGGATGTACCACGCGCTGGCGCCGGTCCTCGGCGAGAACGACCCGAACCTGAAGTCGCTCGGCTACGAGCCGATCCCCGAGGACGACGTCGACGCCGAGCCGATCGTCGGCTACCAGGAAGGGTGAACGGTTTCATGATCGAGCAGGAACCCGTCACGTTCACCACCCGTCAGCTGATCGACCAGGCCCACGCCCGAGAGGAGGCGATGGCGAAGGTCGAAGGGCTGATGGCGCAGGCCCGCGGCACCGCGCACGACGTCGACAACACCGTCGAGGTGACCGTCGACGCCAAGGGCAAGCTGGTCAAGCTGTGGCTCGGGCCCGCCGCGGTGAACCGGGGCCACGAGCGGCTCGGTGCGCTCGTGGTCGAGATCGCGCAGATCGCCCTGCGGGAGGCGACGCAGGACAGCTACAACAAGGTCGCGCTGCTGCTCGGCGAGGACATGACGTTCATGATCGAGCAGATGTCCGGCCTGCCCGCCCCCGCCAGGGCCCAGGACGACGACCCGGGGATGACCGTCGAGGAGTTCCAGCGCCAGCGCGCGCTGCGGCTCGGCCTCGATGGCGAGCCGCAGGCTCCGGTCGCGGCCACGACGTCGCGGGCCGAAGAGGACGACTACTGGGAGACCTTCGATCCCGCTTCACTGCGCTCGGACCGCTAGCTTCCGGCGTTAACCCGGCCAGCCGGACTCCGGGCCCGTCCGGCTGGAAGTCCCTGAAGGTGGCCTTCAGCGCATTGCTCCTTCTCGGCTCCTGCTCGCAGAAACGGGAGCAAAGGACCTTTGCTCCCGTTTCTGGGGGTCAGCCGAAGGCACCGTTGGCTGAGTCGACGCCGAGCTGGGCTGTCGAGTTCGCGCCGTCGAGGGCCTCGCGGATCATGTCGGCGTGGCCGGAGTGCTGGGCCGTCTCGCGGATGATGTGCAGCAGGATCCGGCGAGCCGACCAGTACTGCCGTTCGGGCGGTGACCACGGCATGATCGGCAGCGGCACCGTCCGGTCCAGGTCCGGCAGCCCGGCCAGTGTCTCGTCGGTGAAGGCGGCTGCGGCCGCGTACTCGTCGAGCAGACCGGCCAGGGTCTCGCCGGCGGTCATCGTGTACTGGTTCATGTCCATCATCTCCTCGGGGACCTCGCCGTCGCCGTCGAGCAGCAGCCGCAGCCACGCGCGCTCGCACCGGGTGATGTGCTTGATCAGGCCGCCGAGCGTCAGCTCGCTCACGGTTGTGCGCTTGCTGGCCTCCTCGTCGCCGATCCCGCGGACGGTGATGCGCAGCATGTGCCGCTGCTCCACCAGGGTCTGGAGGACGTCGCCGCGTTCGCCGGGGAGGGGCTGGTTCGTGGTCATCGTGGGTCCTTTCAGTTCGTTGAGACCCACGTTAGGGCGCTATTAGGCGAACTTGGTTCCTAATGCCGCACGGGATCATGGCGGTCACCGGGACGCGCGTTCACGTACTCGAAACAAGCTCAGAGGTCTGGACCACAGGAGGTTCTTTGCGTTAATTTAAGACTTGAACTTTCACCTCGAACTTTACCTCAACGAGGAGGAACCGGATGCGATCCGGACGCAGACTCACTCTCGGCCTGGTCGTGGCCGCCATGTTGCTCGGTTCGCAGGGGCAGGCGCTCGCCGGTAACAAACCCGCTTACCGGTACCCCTGGCTGCCGGTGAAGGCCCGGGTCGCCGACCTGCTCTCCCGGATGTCGCTCGACGACAAGCTCGGCCAGATGATGCAGGCCGAGCGGCTCGGCATCAAGGCGCCGGGTGACGTGGCCAAGGCCAAGCTCGGCTCGCTGCTCTCCGGCGGCAGCTCGCAGCCGACGCCCAACACCACGCAGGCCTGGGCGGACATGTACGACAACTTCCAGCGCGAGGCACTGTCGACCCCGCTGGGCATCCCGCTGATCTACGGCGTCGACGCGGTGCACGGCCACAACGGCCTCTACGGCGCGACTGTCTACCCGCACAACATCGGCCTCGGCGCGACGCGGAATCCCGCGCTGGCCAAGAAGATCGGCCGCGCGACCGCCGAGGAGGTCTCGGCCACCGGGATCGACTGGGACTTCGCGCCCTGTCTCTGCGTCTCGCGCAACGACCGCTGGGGGCGGACGTACGAGTCGTTCGGCGAGGTGCCCGAACTGGCGACGTCGATGAGCACGATCATCGACGGGCTGCAGGGCCGCTCGCTTTCGCAGCCCGCTTCGGTGATGGCCACGGCCAAGCACTACATCGGCGACGGCGGCACCACCGGCGGTGTCAACGAGGGCAACACGCAGATCAGTGAGCAGGAGCTGCGCAAGATCCATCTGCCGCCGTTCCGGGCGGCCGTCGAGCGCGGTGTCGGCTCGGTGATGGTCTCCTACAGCAGCTGGAACGACGTCAAGCTGCACGCCAACTCTTACCTGATCAACAACGTGCTCAAGGGCGAGCTCGGCTTCAAGGGCATCGTCATCTCGGACTACAACGGCGTCGACAAGATCGACGGGAAGACCGGGTTCACCCCCGAAGAGGTCTCCGCTTCGGTCAACGCGGGCATCGACATGATCATGGTTCCCTTCGAGTACCAGAAGTTCATCGACACGCTGCGCGGCGAGGTCCAGAACGGGCACGTCTCGCAGGCGCGGATCGACGACGCGAACCGGCGCATCCTGACCAAGAAGTTCGAGCTGGGGCTGTTCGAGCACCCGCTGACCGACCGCAAGTACATGTCCACCGTCGGCAGTAAGGAACACCGCGACCTCGCGCGGGAGGCCGTGCGCGAGTCGCAGGTGCTGCTGAAGAACGACAACAACGTGCTGCCGCTGGACAAGTCGCGCAACAAGATCTTCGTGGCCGGCAAGACCGCCGACGACCTGGGCAACCAGACCGGCGGCTGGACGGTCGGCTGGCAGGGCGCGAGCGGCCCGGTGACCACGGGCACGACGATCCTGCAGGGCATCAAGCAGACCGCGAAGCCCTCCTCCACCGTCACCTACAGCAAGGACGGCACCGGGATCGACCACAGCTACGACGTCGCCGTCGCCGTGGTGGGGGAGACCCCCTACGCCGAGACCAAGGGCGACCGGCCCGCGTCGATGGGCCTGGACCAGACCGACCTGGCCACGCTCCAGAAGCTGCACGACAGCGGTGTCCCGACCGTGGTCGTCCTCGTTTCCGGGCGCCCGCTGGACATCGCGCAGCAGCTCCCGCAGTGGGACGGGCTGATCGAGTCCTGGCTGCCGGGCACCGAGGGGCAGGGTGTCGCCGATGTGCTGTTCGGCGCCTACAACCCCACCGGCAAGCTGCCGGTCACGTGGATGCGGAGCGCGGACCAGCAGCCGATCAACGTCGGTGACGGCAAGCCCGCTCTCTTCCCGTTCGGCTATGGCCTGAGCTACCGCCACGGCCACTGAATCCCCTGGTAGTCCCCGCCACCGGAAGGATCCCCCATGCTGCCCGGACTCAAGGTGCTCAAAAGATCCCCACGCCTTTTCGGCCAGGTGATCGCCTTCTTCGGCGCGTGCCTGCTGCTCGCTTCGGTACCGGCCGCCGCCGAGCCGCAGCAGGAGGCGGCAGCACCGTTCAAAGTGCTGGCGTTCTACAGCGGAACGTACGACGCCGCGCACATCGATTTCGAGAAGGAAGCCAACATCTGGTTTCCGCAACAGGCCGCTGCCAACGGTTACACGTACACGGCGACCACCAACTGGAACCAGCTGACCACCCTGGACCCGTCCCAGGCCCAGGTGGTCCTGTTCCTGGACGACCAGCCGCAGTCCACGGCCCAGTACCAGGGTTTCCAGCGCTACATGGAGGCAGGCGGCGCGTTCTTCGGCTTCCATGTCACCGCCTACAACGACGCGGGCACCACGGCCGCGGCGAACTGGTTCCACAACGACTTCCTCGGCACCGGCCGGTTCGCCACCAACACCTGGGGCCCGACCGCGGAGACGCTCAAGATCGAGAACCACACCAGCCCGGCGACGGCGAACCTGCCGTCGACCATCCAGTCTTCGGTGAGCGAGTGGTACTCGTGGGAGAAGGATCTCCGGCAGAATTCGAACATCCAGATCCTGGCCTCGCTCGACCCGTCGACCTTCCCGGTCGGCAGTGACCCGAACCAGCAGTGGCGCAGCGGCTACTACCCCATCATGTGGGCGAACAAGAACTTCAAGATGCTCTACGCGAACTTCGGGCACAACGCGATGAACTACCAGACGAACACGCGGCTGTCCTCGACGTTCGAAAGCGCCGATCAGAACAAGTTCGTCCTCGATGGGCTCAAGGGGCTGGGCGGGGGCGGCACCACCACCCCGCCCGACCCCGGCACGATCTCGCCGACGGCCTGGTACGCCGTGGTCAACAAGGCCGGCGGCAAGTGCGTCGACGCGCGCGGCGCGGCCTCGGCCAACGGCACTGTCATCCAGCAGTACACCTGCAATGGCAGCGCCGCCCAGCAGTTCCAGTTCCAGCCGACCTCGGGCGGGTTCACCCGGGTCAACAACAATCTCAACGCCGCCAAGGTCATCGATGTGACGGGAGTGTCCACCGCGGTCAACGCCCCGGTGCAGTTGTGGTCCTACGCCGGCGGGGCGAACCAGCAGTGGCAGCCGGTCTCCGAGGGCGGCGGCTACTACCACTTCGTGAACAAGAACAGCTCGAAATGCCTGGCCGTGCCCGGTGGGTCGACGGCGGACAGCGTGCAGCTGGTGCAGGCCGCGTGCACTGGCGGCACGGGGCAGTCCTTCCACGTCGCCTAGCTTTCTCCCAGGCCGGTCATTGTTCCTCGCGGGACGGTGACCGGCCTGTTCTCTGTGCTGTCTACATACATTCCTCGCTGTATGTTTGCTAGTGTTGTCCATGGTCACCCGCACGCAGGAGGAACGCAGCACCGCCATGCGACGGCGGCTGCTCGACGCGACCGTCGAGTGCCTGGTGGAGTACGGCTACGCGGGCACCACCACGCCCAGGGTGGCCGAGCGGGCGGGTGTCACCCGGGGCGCGCAGGTGCACCACTTCCCGACCAAGGCCGATCTGGTCACCGCCGCCGTCCGGCATCTGGCCACCGAACGGGTGGAGTTCGCCGCGGGGGAGACGGACCGGCTCAAGGCCTCGGCCGACGCGCTCGGCGCGGGACTCGATCTGCTGTGGGGGATCCATCGCGGACGGCTGTTCGTCGCCACCGTCGAATTGTGGATGGCGGCCCGCTCGGATCCGGAACTGCGCGACCAGCTCAAGGAGGTGGAGCCGCTCGTCACCGGTGCGCTCGCCGAGTTCGTCCGCGGGCAGTTTCCGGCGCAGGCCGCGCGGCCCGCTTTCCGGCATTGGCTCTATACGGCCATGGACGTCATCCGCGGCATCCTCGTGAGCGAGGTGGCGATGACCGACGACCGGCTCGACCAGCGGTGGCGGCGTGCCCGGGGGCATCTCCTGCTGCTGGCGGCCGGTCTGGGACTGGAGGGTGGCTCGGTGTCGGGTCATGATCAGAAGCTAACCGATACCACCGACAAAAACTGAAAACCATTGCGGTGTAAGGCTTTTATCGGCCCTGTGCCCGATTCGATCCGAGGCCGCCCGGCTTCGTGTAAGGTCGGTTTTTCCAGCGGGAACGCACTGAGGAGGCGGGAATCCGATGACTGTCAACGTAGGCGGGGCGCCCTCTTCCCCGGCGCTTTCCTACTCCGCCATCGTCAGCGCCCTTCGCGCCGCCGGTTGTGTGTTCGCCGAGGACGAAGCACAGCTGCTCGTCTCCACCGCGCGGACCGACGCCGAGTTGACGGCCATGGTCGAGCGCCGGGCCGCCGGTCAGCCGCTCGAAGTGGTCCTCGGCTGGGCCGAGTTCTGCGGCCTGCGGATCGCGGTGGACGCCGGGGTGTTCGTACCCCGGCAACGCACTGAATTCCTTGTCCGCCAAGCGGTCGGGCTGGCCAGGCCGGGCGCCGTGGTCGTCGATCTGTGCTGCGGCTCCGGTGCGCTCGGAGTCGCGGTGGCCGCCAGGTTGGGGCACGTCGAGCTGTACGCCGCCGACATCGAACCCGCGGCGGTGCGCTGCGCCCGCCGCAACGTCGAAGCCGCGGGCGGGCAGGTTTTCGAGGGCGACCTCTATGAACCGCTGCCCGCGTCAGTGCGCGGCCGGGTCGACGTGCTGGTCGTCAACGCGCCGTATGTGCCCACCGAGGCGATCGAGCTGATGCCGCCGGAGGCCAGGGACCACGAGCCGCTGGTGGCGCTCGACGGCGGCGCGGATGGCGTCGACGTCCAGCGCCGGGTCGCGGCCGAGGCGGCGCAGTGGCTCGCCCCGGGCGGTCATCTGCTGATCGAGACGAGTGGGCGTCAGGCGCCGCTCACGGAGAAAGCCATGTCCGGCAACGGTTTGGTCGCCCGAGTCGAGTACTCCGAGGAACTGGACTGCACCGTCGTCATCGGCACGCTGTCCAGCTCACAGTCCACTGTGGAGTAATTCTGTGGAGTAATTCTGTGGAGTAAATGCTATGGAGTCAGGCTGTGGAGTAAACGTCGGCGACAGCCGTCAGGCCGCGTCGTGCGCGGCCCGCGCGTGGTAGGCGTCGCGGGTGGCCTGGTCGACGTTGAGGTAGAGCCGCTCGGTGCCCAAGGTCCGGTGCAGCCTGCGCTGGACGGATTCCGGCAGTGCCAAGCCGAGCCGTAGCAATAGGCCCAGCCTGGCCGGGGTGTAGGTCTTCGCGCGATTGTGGTCGACCGCGCGCAGGACCGAGTTCGCGATGTCGGCGGGTTCGCACGAGCCGAATCGTTCGACCAGCGGGGAGACCTGCAGTCCGGCGGACAGTTCCGTGTGGACGATGCCGGGCAGGACGGCGGAAACGCGGATGCCGGTCGGGTGCAGCTCCTGGCGCAGCGCGTGGGTGAGTCCGACGACGCCGAATTTCGTGGCGCAGTAGGTGGCGATCCCGGGGAATCCGGCGACACCGGCCATCGACGCGATGTTGACGATGTGGCCGTTTCCCCGCGGGGCGAAGCGCTCCGCGGCGAGGCGCGCACCGATCAGCACGCCGCCGAGGTTGACCGCCAGCATCTTGTCGACGTTGCCCCGCGGTTCGGTGAGGAAATCGCCGGTGAGCATCATCCCGGCGTTGTTGACCAGCACGTCGAGCGGGCCGAGCGCGGCCTCGGCGTCGTCGAGGAACTTGGCGAACGAGGCCGCGTCGGACACGTCCAGCGGCAACGCCACGCAGCCGGTGGGAAGGTCTTTCGCGGCTTCTTCGGCGAGCTCGAGGTCGAGGTCGCCGAGGGCCACGCGTGCCCCCCTCGCGGCGAAGGCCTTGGCCACGGCGAGGCCGATGCCCCGCGCTCCTCCGGTGATGGCGACGACCTGGGCTGAGACTGGGCGAGCGGGCACGGCGGGTCCTTTCGACGGCGAGCGGACGTCCAAGAGCCTAACATCCGTGCAGTACTGTATGTAAATATAGGTCGCTGACCTGCATTGATGCGTCGTGACCGGCCTGATCGGCACGGGCAAGGGTTGATAAATACATGCAGGTCTGTATCTTCAAGACAGCAGGAACGCGTCAACGACAAGGAGTGCTGCGGTGGCGAACAAGGTGTACGTCGTCGGCGTCGGGATGACCAAGTTCGAGAAGCCCGGACGACGTGAGGACTGGGACTACCCCCAGATGGCCAAGGAGGCCGGGACCAAGGCACTGGCGGACGCCGGGATCGCCTACGACGAGGTTCAGCAGGCCTACGTGGGGTACGTCTACGGCGAGTCGACCTCGGGGCAGCGCGCCGTCTACGAACTCGGCATGACCGGCATCCCGGTCGTCAACGTCAACAACAACTGCTCGACCGGCTCGACGGCGTTGTACCTCGCCGCGCAGGCGGTCAAGAGCGGCCAGGCCGACTGCGCGCTCGCGCTCGGCTTCGAGAAGATGAAGCCCGGCTCGCTCGGCTCGACCTACGACGACCGCGAGCAGCCGATGGGCAACCACCTCCAGGCGCTCGCCGAGATTTCCGAGGTGCTGTTCCCCCCGGCGCCGTGGATGTTCGGCGCGGCCGGGCGTGAGCACATGAAGACCTACGGCACCACGGCCGAGCAGTTCGCCAAGATCGGCGAGAAGAACCACCGCCACTCGGTGAACAACCCGTACGCGCAGTTCCAGGACGTCTACACGCTCGACGACATCCTCGGCTCGCGGATGATTTACGACCCGCTGACCAAGCTCCAGTGCTCGCCGACCTCGGATGGTTCCGGTGCGGCGATCCTCGCCAGCGAGGCGTTCGTGGAGTCCCACGGGCTCGCCGGGCAGGCGGTGGAGATCGTCGGCCAGGCGATGACCACGGACTACAAGTCGACTTTCGACGGCAGCGCGAAGAACATCGTCGGCTACGACATGACCAAGCAGGCCGCGCTCAAGGTGTATGACCAGTCCGGCCTCGGGCCCGACGATTTCCAGGTCATCGAGCTGCACGACTGCTTCTCCGCCAACGAACTGCTCACCTACGAGGCGCTCGGGCTGTGCGCCGAGGGTGAGGGCGGGAAGCTCGTCGACAACAACGAGACGACGTATGGCGGCAAGTGGGTCGTCAACCCGTCCGGCGGCCTGATCTCGAAGGGCCACCCGCTCGGCGCGACCGGGCTCGCCCAGTGCGCCGAGATGACCTGGCAGCTGCGCGGCACCGCGGACAAGCGTCAGGTCGACGACGTCACCGCCACCCTCCAGCACAACATCGGCCTCGGCGGCGCCGCCGTGGTCACCGCGTACCAGCGCGCCGAACGCTAACCAGGAGAAATTATGGGCCAGATCAACGCTTCCGTCGAGCTCCCCGCCGCCCCGGACAAGGTGTGGCAGGAGTTCTCCAACCCCAACAACTTCGAGAAGTGGCTGACCATCCACACCAAGTGGAAGGGCGAGGTCCCGGCCGAGTTCGCGCAGGGCGCCCAGGCCACCGAGGTCGTCACGATGCTCGGCATGCCGAACACGATCACCTGGACGGTGGACGAGTTCGAGGCGCCGTCGAAGCTCGTGATCTCCGGGACCGGCATGGCCGGGGTGCAGGTCAGCTTCCGGTTGTCCGTCGAGGCCTCGGGTACGGGCTCCACGGCCACCATCGAAGCCGAGTTCAAGGGCCAGATGATCATCGGCGCGCTCGGCAAGGCCGTCGAAAAGGACGGCAAGAAGAACCTCGACGAGTCGCTCGAAAAGTTCCGGGTCCTGGTCGGATGACCGCGCAGGAGGGGTTCGATCCGGCCGGGTTGGACCAGTGGACCGGCGAAAGCCGGTTCGAGGTCACTCGTGAGCGGCTCGCCGAGTACGCCGCCGCCACGAACGACCCGATCCCGGCGCACCTCGCCGGGGACGTCGCGAGCCCGGTGTTCGCGATCGTGCCGGTGTTCGAGTCGCTGCTGGAGCCCGCGCTGGAGGTCGTGCCGGCCAGGCTGTTCGGCAAGGTGCTGCACGGGATGCAGGATTTCCGGTTCCACCGGCCGATCCGGCCCGGCGACAAGCTGGTCTCGCGGGGCAAGATGACCGGCTACGAGGGCCTGTCCAACGGTACCCGCGCGTCGGTCTACCTCGAGAGCCGCACCGAGGATGGCGAGCTGGTCAACGAGCAGTTCGTGACGTTCTTCGTCCGCGGGTTCGACACCGGGGAGACGCGCGGCGAGCTCGCGCCGGGCCACAAGTTCGAGGACGCGACGCGCGCTCAGGCGCCTGTCGCGAAGGTGAGCCAGCACGTCGACGAGAACCAGACGTACCGGTACAGCCCGGCCGCGGGCGACCCGATGCCGATCCACCTCGACCCCGAGGTCGCGAAGGACTCCGGGCTGCCGGGGATCATCGCGCACGGCCTGTGCGTCATGGCGTTCACCTCGTGGGCGCTGCTGACCGAGGTCGGCGGGTCCGATGTGGACAGACTGAAGCGGCTCGCCGTGCGGTTCGCCAAGCCGGTGCTGCCCGGCCAGGACCTCAGCACTGAGATCTGGCGCGCCGGAGAGTCGGCGTATGCGTTCGAAACCACTGTCGGCGACACCGTGGTCATCAAAGACGGCCTCGCCGAGTTCGCGGACTAAGGAGCAAAGGACCCATGGGAGCACTCGACGGGCGCGTCGCCGTCATCACCGGCGCCGGGCGCGGCATCGGCCGTGAGCACGCGCTGCTGTTCGCGAAGGAGGGCGCCAGCGTCGTCGTCAACGACCTCGGCGGCGCCAACGACGGCAGCGGTTCGGACGTCGGCCCCGCGCAGGAGGTCGCCGACGAGATCACCGCGGCCGGGGGCAAGGCCGTCGCCAACACGGACAACGTCGCGACCTGGAGTGGCGCTGAGGCGCTGATCGCGCAGGCCGTGGACGAGTTCGGGCGGCTCGACGTGGTGGTGAACAACGCGGGCATCCTGCGCGACGCGTTCATCGCTACCCTCGAAGAGTCGCAGTGGGACTCGGTGATCAACGTCCACCTCAAGGGCCACGCGGCCGTGCTGCACCACGCCGCCGCCTACTGGAAGGCGCGCAGCAAGGCGGGGGAGCAGGTCGCCGCCGCGGTGATCAACACCGCCTCCGCGTCCGGGGTGACGCTGCCCAACGCCGGGCAGGCCAACTACGGCGCGGCCAAGGCGGGCATCGCGGCGTTGACGCTGGTGGCGGCCGAGGAGCTGGAGCGCTACGGCGTCCGGGTGAACGCGATCGCGCCGATCGCGCGGACCCGGCTCACCCTCGCCACTCCGGGGATGGGCGCGATCTTCGCCATGGAGGTCGAGGAGGGCGAGTTCGACGCGTTCTCGCCCGCCAACATCTCGCCGGTGGTCGCGTATCTGGCGACCGAGAAGTGCCCGCTGACCGGCAAGGTCTTCGCGGTGCAGGGCGGTGCGATCGCCGAGCTCGCCGGGTGGCACGACGTCAAGGTGATCGAAACCGAAGGCCCGTGGGCGATCGACGACATCGCCGGGCGGCTGCCGTGATCGAGTGGTCCGAGACCGAGCTGCTGATCCGGGACTCGATCCGGGAGTTCGTCGACAAGGAGATCCGGCCGCACCTCGACCAGCTCGAAAGCGGGGAGCTGCCGCCGTACGACATCATCCGGAAGCTGTTCACCTCGTTCGGCATCGACGTGATGGCCGGTGAGGCCATCGCCAAACTGCTGGCCAAGGAGCGGGCGCGCGTGGCCGGGGAACCCAAGCCTGAGAAGAAGAAACGCTCCGGCAGCGCGCTCGGCGGGCAGGAGTCGATGGCGATCATCGCCGTCAGCGAGCTCGCCGGGGTGAGCCTCGGCATCGTCGCCTCGCTCGGTGTGAGCCTCGGGCTGACCGCGCAGACCATCCTGTCGAAGGGCACCCTCGCGCAGAAGGAGCGCTGGCTGCCCGGTTTGGCGACCTTCGAGAAGGTCGGCGCCTGGGCGATCACCGAACCGGACTCCGGCTCGGACGCGTTCGGCGGGATGAAGACCTACGTCAGGCGCGACGGCGACGGGTATGTCCTCAATGGACAGAAGACGTTCATCACGAACGGCCCGTACGCGGACACCGTCGTCGTCTACGCCAAGCTGGACGCGGGTGACGGCGCGGACAAGCGGGACCGGCGCGTGCTGACATTCGTGCTGGACAAGGGCATGGACGGCTTCACGCAGGGCAAGCCGTTCAAGAAGATGGGCATGATGTCCTCGCCCACCGGGGAGCTCTTCTTCGACAATGTGCGGCTCGGCCGGGACCGGCTGCTCGGCGAGACCGAGCCCGTCGCGGGCGGTGACAGCAAGGCCGAGGTCAAATCCAGTTTCGTGGCCGAGCGGATGGGGGTCGCGGCGCTGTCGCTCGGGATCATCAACGAGTGCCACCGGCTTTCGGTCGAATACGCGAAGAGCCGGAAGCTGTGGGGCCAGGAGATCGGCCGATTCCAGCTGATCCAGCTCAAACTGGCGAAGATGGAAGTGGCCAGGATCAACGTGCAGAACATGGTCTTCCAGACGATCGAGAAGCTGCGCGCGGGCAAGCTGCCTTCGCTGGCCGAGGCGTCGGCGATGAAGCTGTACTCCTCCGAGGCGGCCACGGAGGTCGCGATGGAGGCCGTGCAGCTGTTCGGCGGCAACGGTTACATGGCCGAATACCGCGTCGAGCAGCTCGCGCGGGACGCGAAGTCGCTGATGATCTACGCGGGCAGCAACGAGATCCAGGTGACGCACATCGCCAAGGGGCTCCTGGGCGGGTAAGCGGTCAGTGTCATGAAAGGGTCTTTCAGGGCAATTTTTGTCCTGAAAGACCCTTTCATGACACTTGAGAGGCGGGATCAGCCTCGTTCGATGAGGTGGCCGACGACCTCGGGGCCGGGGTGGGCGTGGCCGGAGCCGTCGCGCCGGATGTCGACCTCGGGGAGTTCGACCGGGTCGCCGTTGCGGGCCGAACCGGCCGGGCGTGGGCCGATCCACGCGACCACCAGGCCGGTCTCGCCCTTGAGGAACCGGTGCGCGCGGACGCCGCCGGTCGCGCGGCCCTTCGCCGGGTACTCGCTGAACGGCGTCACCTTCACACTCACGCCTGTCGCCGTGATGACCATCGGATCGCCGTGCACGCTGTCGTCGGTGCGCAGCGCGGCGAAGAACACCGCGTGGGCGTCACCGTTGAGGTTGATCCCCGCCATGCCGCCGCCCTTGAGGCCCTGCGGCCGCACGAGCAAAGCGGCGTAACGCAGCAGGGACGCTTCGGACGACATGAACACGAGAGTCTCACTGCCGTCGGTCAGCCAGGTCGCGCCGACGATCTCGTCGCCGTCCTTCAGGCTGATGATCTCGAACTCGTCCGAGCGGACCGGCCATTCGGGCGCGCAGACCTTCACCACCCCGCGGCGGGTGCCGATCGCCAGGCCCGGCGACTCGGTCGGCTGGTCGCTCAGCGGGGCGAGCCCCACGACGTGCTCGCCCTTCTCCAGCGGTACCAGCTCGCGGGCGGGCATGCCGCCGCGCAGCGACACCGTGCCCGCCTGCTCCGGCAGCACCGGCAACGGGAGCACGTCCGTCTTGAACGCCCGGCCCCGGTTGGTCACCAGCAGCACCTGACCGCGAGCCGTCGAGTGGACCAGCGCCGAGACGGCGTCGTGTTTGACACGGCCGTTGCGACGGCGTACTTCCGACGCCTCTTCGGACTCGGCGGCCGTCCGCGCGACCAGGCCTGTCGCGGACAGGATCACCTGGCACGGGTCGTCGGCGACTTCGAGCGGTCCGGCGGGCTTCGACGCCGCGAGGACCTCCTTGAGATCGCCGTCGATGAGCGCGGTGCGGCGCTCGGTCGGGAAGTCCTTGGCCACCTTGGCCAGCTCGGCGGAGACGAGCTTCTTCAGCACGGAGTCGTCGTCGAGGATCTTCGACAGCTCGGCGATCTCGTCGCGGAGCCTGTCCTGCTCGGCTTCGAGCTCGAGCTTGTCGAACTTGGTGAGGCGGCGCAGCGGCGTGTCGAGGATGTACGTCGCCTGGATCTCCGACAGCTTGAACCGCTGGATCAGGCTTTCCTTGGCGGCCTGCGCGTTGTCGCTCTCGCGGATCAGCTTGATCACCTTGTCGATGTCGAGCAGGGCCTTGAGCAGGCCCTCGACCAGGTGGAGCCGTTCCTCACGCTTGCGGCGGCGGTAGCGGGTGCGGCGGGTGACGACCTCGTACCGGTGCGCGAGGAAGACCTCCAGCAGCGCCTTGAGCCCGAGCGTCTGCGGCTGGCCGCCGACCAGGACCAGGTTGTTGATGCCGAAGGACTGCTCCAGCGGCGTGAGCCGGTAGAGGTCGGCCAGCAGCGCCTGCGGGTTGACCCCGACCTTGCACTCGACGACCAGGCGGGTGCCGTTCTCGCGGTCGGTGAGGTCCTTGACGTCCGCGATGCCGGTGAGACGCTTGGACTTGTTGACCTCGTCGGTGATCTTCTCGATCACCTTCTCCGGCCCGACGCCGTACGGCAGCTCGGTGACCGTGATGGCCTGACGGCCGCGGCTGCCTTCGAGCGGGCCGGTTTCGACGTTGGCGCGCATGCGGACCACGCCGCGGCCGGTCTCGTAGGCCTTGCGGACCTCGTCGAGCCCCAGCAGCATGCCGCCGGTCGGCAGGTCGGGGCCCGGGATGAACTCCATCAGCTTCTCGAGCGTCGCGGCCGGGTGTGTGATCAGCCAGCGCGCGGCGGCGATGACCTCGCCGAGGTTGTGCGGGATCATGTTGGTCGCCATCCCGACCGCGATCCCGGAAGTGCCGTTGACCAGCAGGTTCGGGAACGCCGCGGGCAGCACGGACGGCTCTTCGAGCGAGCCGTCGTAGTTGGGCCGGAAGTCGACGGTGTCCTCGCCGAGCTCGCCGACCAGCAGCATCGCCTCGGGCGACATCCGCGCTTCGGTGTATCGCGAGGCGGCGGGGCCGTCGTCGGGGGAGCCGAAGTTTCCGTGGCCGTCGACCAGCGGGACGTTGAGCGAGAAGTCCTGCGCGAGGCGGACCATCGCGTCGTAGATCGCCGTGTCGCCGTGCGGGTGATATTTACCCATGCAGTTGTGGACGACGAGGCCGTCAACGACGAAGGCGTGCTCTTCGGTCCCGACCTGGATGTCGTAGGTCGTGTCCTGCGCGACCGGCTCGACGGACTCGACCTTGAGGAACGAGTAGCCGGCGTCTTCGCCGTTTATCGGCGAATCGATGCGGCGCAGCTCGGCTCGTCCGGACCAGCGCCTGAGGCACTTGGCGAGGACGGCCGCGTCGCCGTCAGCCACGGCCAGTTCGCCCGAAGTCCTGCGTTCGGCGGGGATCCCGGAATCGGCGAGCATGGCGTAGACCTGCTTGAGCAGCGCCTCGGCCAGCTCGCCGAAGACGATCTCGCGGCGGTCAGCGTGCACCGACCCGGCGCGGTCGAACAGGCCCGCGAGGAACGGCATCCATGCGGACCGGTCGTTGAGCAGCTCGGCCGGAACAAGGGTCTTCGCAGTAAGGCCGGTCAAGTACGCGTCGGAACGATTGCGGTCGAGTCCCTGGTGCCGATCGCTGCCGTAACCGACCGTGAGGCTGCCAGCCAGATCACGCGCGTCTGTCCACTCCAACGACGAATCGTCCGAGACGGTCCGGAAGCGCTGGCCCGGGGTCACGAGCATCGTGTGGCCGTTGGACCACGTCACGCGGACCAGGTCCGACGCCGGGTTCTCGTAGACCTCCGTGACCGGGACGGCGTTGCCCTGGGCGTCGAGGACGTTGTCGCCGACCTCGATCGTCTCGATCGGGCGCAGACCGGACGGGGTCGACACCAGCGCGCCGCGCACGAAGCAGTCACCGACGACGCGGGACGACTTCACGTACGCGTGCGACGGGCGATAGCCCTGCTCGTGCATCGAGAACAGGATGCGGCGGTGCACCGGCTTCAAGCCGTCGCGGGCGTCGGGGAGCGCGCGGGAGTGGATGACCGAGTACGCGTACTCCAGGTACGAGTCCTCGATCTCCGTCTTCAGCGGGTTGTCGAAGACCTGCGCGCCCGCCCGGTCGAACGCACCGGGGTCGACCTTGGTGGTGGTGCCCTTGCGGCGTGCCATTGCTCAAAGCTCCTTGAATAGCAACGAAAACTCAGCTGACTGTGTCCTTCGCGAGCCCGCGCTCTGTGGTCGTCTTGCGTGCCGCGAGTTCATCCGCGCCGTCCTAAATGTCGATGGCTTCACGGTCGACCCGGTCGGACGACTGGACGAGCCAGTTGCGCCGGGGTTCGACCTTCTCGCCCATGAGCAGTTCCAGCGCGGTCTCGGCGGCGTCGACGTCGTCGAGGGTGATGCGGCGGACCGAGCGGGTGGCGGGGTTCATCGTGGTGTCCCACAGTTCGTCCGCGTCCATCTCGCCGAGGCCCTTGAACCGCGGCACCGGGGTGACGATCTGCTTGCCCGCCTTCTCCAGCTCGGCGTATTTGAGCTCCATCTCCCGCTGGGTGAAGGTGAAGTGCGTCTCGGGGTTGCGGCCCTTGGTGACCAGTTTGTGCAGCGGCGGCATCGCCGCGTACAGCCTGCCGTCCTCGATCACCGGGCGCATGTACTTGGCGAACAGCGTGATCAGCAACGTCCGGATGTGCGAGCCGTCCACGTCGGCGTCGGCCATCAGGATGACGCGGCCGTAGCGCATGACCGGCAGCTCGAACGTGCGGCCGCTGCCCGCGCCGAGGACCTGGACGATCGACGCGATCTCGGCGTTCTTCAGTGTGTCGCCGAGACTGGCCTTCTGGACGTTGAGAATTTTGCCGCGCAGGGGCAAAAGTGCCTGGTACTCCGACACTCGGGCCATGCGCGCGCTGTTGTGGACGAAGACGCCCGCTTCGAGCGCGAAGTTGTGATAGCCGTCGACGGTCAGGTCGTAGACGTCGGCTGTCTCCGTCAGCGCCTCGACGGAGACGACGCTGTGGTTGACGTTCGAGATCGCGTCACGCAGGCGGGCGTAGTCGCCGTCGTAGTGCGCGAGCAGGCGCGAGAACCGCAGACCGGTGCGTGCGGTGTTCTTGCGCCGCGTTTCGTAGGCGTCGGCCAGTTCGGCGTCCGGCAGGGACAGCAAACCAGACAGTCGCTTGAGCGCGGCGATCCGGCGGCCCTCGTTCTGCTTGGCCACTCGCTCCTCACGGGGCACCGATGCCACGTACTGAGCCCGACCGGCCTGCACCTTGGCCAGGTGGCCGGTCTCGGGATCGCTCAGCCGGATCTTCATCCGGAGCGGGTGTTGCTGACCGAACTCCGGGTGCTTCTCGTGCCAGGCTGTCACCGCCGCGCGCTGCCTGTCGCGCTCCGCCGGGTCGGCGAACTGCTCGGCCGTGGCCTTCGAGCGCCAAGCGAGCAGCTCCGCGTCCTGCCATTGGGCGACGGACCGCTCGCTCCACTCTTCCCGGCGGCCGGGACGGTCGGCGAGGTGGTGCGTGTAGACCCACTCGTCGCGGTCGTTCATCCAGACGCGCTCGTAGCCGTCCAGTTTGTCGCTGGCCTTCTTCGACGAGACCGACCGGTGCAGCGGCATCAGCGAGTCTCCGGGCCGCAGCGCGTCGGCGCGGCGGTAAGAGCCGTCACGGAGCCGGAACAGGTGATCCGGCG
The DNA here is from genome assembly GCF_035828755.1 of Amycolatopsis sp. H20-H5. Lineage (NCBI taxonomy): Bacteria > Bacillati > Actinomycetota > Actinomycetes > Pseudonocardiales > Pseudonocardiaceae > Amycolatopsis > Amycolatopsis sp. H20-H5. The sequence continues at coordinate 22,380 of NZ_JAYMZS010000048.1, forward strand.
TGCAGCGGACCGATTCCTCGTTGTCCAGGGTCACCTGGACCAGCGGCGCGTCGTGCTTGGTGATCCGCGGCTCGACGAGAGGCGCGACGACGACCCGTCCTGCCTTGTTGGTCGCGTACCCGAAGTGGGTGATGCCCTTGTCCCAGTCGGCGGTGAGGTCGGCGAACGAGCGGCTCTCGCCCGACGCCAGCGCCACGTGGGTTTCCCCGACAAAACAACCGAGGGCGGAGTCGCCCTCCACCAGGAAAAGCTCACTGCGGGAGACGCCGGTAGTACGACAGTCGACGAGCTTCGGCGGCATCGACGCGCCTTCCAGCGCGGTCTTGCGGCGGGCCGCGTCCTTCTGCTGCTTCTGGGTGAGGCGGACGCGGGCGGCGTCGACCACCTTCTGCAGGACGATCTTGGCCTCGGACTTGGTCCTGCGGTCTTCGGTCCAGGCCTTGATCTGCTTCTCGACGACGCCCTGGATGACCTTGGTGATCCCGGCCGTGGACAGCTCGTCCTTCGTCTGCGAGGTGAACTGCGGCTCGGGCAGCCGGACGTGGATGACCGCGGTCATGCCCTCGAGCACGTCCTCGATCGTCGGCGGGTCCTCCTTGGGCTTGAGCAGCCCGCGGGTCTTGGAGATCGCCTCCTGCAGCGCTTTCGTCGCGGCGCGGTCGAAGCCCTTGCGGTGGGTGCCGCCGTGGACGTTGCGGATCGTGTTGGTGAAGCACTCGACCGTGCGCTCGTAGCCGGTGCCCCAGCGGAACGCGACCTCGATCTCGGCGCGACGCTCCACATTGGACTTCATCACGCCGTTCTCGTCGGCGGCGTTCTCCTTGTACGTGCCCTCGCCGTTGATCAGCAGGGTGCCGCAGACCGGCTTCTCGCCGCCGGGGCTGAGGAAGTCGACCATGTCCGACAGCCCGTGCGGGTAGTGGAAGGTCTCCTCGGTGATCGTGTCCTCGATGGCGCTGCGCAGCACGTACGTGACGCCGGGGACCAGGAACGCGGTGTTGCGCATCTTCGCGCGCACGCCCTCGAGGTCGAGCGCGGCGCCGGTCTCGAAGTAGCGGGCGTCGTACCAGTAGCGGATCGACGTGCCGCCGCGCTCGCCGCGCTTCATCTTGCCGGTCACGTTCAGGCCGGAGCGGCGGTTGAACTTCGCCTTCGGGCCGGGGCCGTCGAAGACGCCGGGTGCGCCGTGGGCGAAGGACATCTGGTGGACCTGGCCCTCGCGCTTGACCGTGATGTCGAAGCGGTGGGACAGCGCGTTGACCGCCGAAGCGCCGACGCCGTGCAGGCCGCCCGACGTCTTGTACCCGGACCCGCCGAACTTGCCGCCCGCGTGCAGCCGGGTCAGCACCAGTTCGACGCCGGACAGGCCGGACTTGCCGTGCACCCCGGTCGGGATGCCGCGGCCGTCGTCGTCCACCTGGATGCTGCCGTCGGCGTGCAGGGTCACCGTCACGCGCGAGGCGTGACCCGCGACACCTTCGTCCGTCGAGTTGTCGATGATCTCGGCGAACAGGTGGTTGATCCCGCGGCTGTCGGTGGACCCGATGTACATGCCGGGTCGCTTGCGGACCGCTTCCAGACCCTCGAGATGCGTCAGGTCGTCGGCCCCATAGAGGCTCTCAGCAGTCACAGGGTCCTTCTCCAGGTCGTGGCTCATGAGCTTGCTCCCCGCCCCAGGCCTACTGCTCCCGGCGGGCGGCGTCAACCCGACACCGTACTGCAGGATATCCGGCCCCTCCGACAGCTTTCGCGCACTCGCCCCCGGGTGTTGCGGCCGGCGACGGCCACCCTGTCGCGCGACAGGGTGTCACACAAGCCTGACACCGCCCGGCCGCCGCCGGTTCGGAAACCGTTCATCCGGCCGCTGACGGTTCTTTGAGAAGGCAGGACAGAGCAGTTCCGTAGCGTGTTTAGCTACGGTCAAAACGACGGTTACTCGCGAATCGCGCAGACACTCCCGAGTGATGTCACTCTCTGCGATCCATTGTTGCGGACAAGGACGGCGGGATCCCGTTCGGTGCCGCGCGACGGCCGGATTGGCCGAGGGTGCGGGTCAAACGCAAATCGTTGCACTCCAACGCTTAGGCAGCCGTATACGAACTCTTTGCGCTGGTCGTTCCCGTTGTCCGGGCGCGAACGTGATCTGGGTCCCCACGATGGTTCGCGCTGCCACGATGTGGTTACCTGGGTGTAACACGTTCGGCTGAACGGCCGATAGGGCGTTGGTATTTCCGGAATGGCACCCGTACATCGACGTAAGGAGCTTTTGCGTGCGCGTTTTCGGTGAGCCGAGGCCGGGGAGAGTGCGATCGTGACGACGATAGGCCTTTTCGCGGGCGAGCTCGGCGACCTCGAGCAGCTCGACAAAACCGAGATCATGGCCGCGGTGGGCCGTCGCCTGCACCACGTGTTCGAGCGCACCGCCGCGCGGACGCCCCGTTCGATCGCCGTCGAGCACGAGGACGACAGGCTGACCTACGCCGAGCTGGACGCGCGGGCGAACCAGCTGGCCCACGTGCTGCGCGAGCGGTGGATCGGCGCGGGTTCGCGGGTCGCGATCCTGCTGCACCGCTCGTTCGACACCTACGTCGCGCTGCTCGCCGTCGGCAAGGCCGGCGCCGCGTTCGTGCCGATCGACCCTGCCTCGCCCCCGGACCGGGTCGCCTACATCGCCGAAGACGCGCAAGTCGACCTGGTGCTGACCTCGTCGGCGCTGGCCGGTGGCACCGCGGAGCTCGCCTGCGCGGTGCTCGACCTGGACGCCGTCGTCGCCGCGCTGGCCGCCGCGCCCGCCACCCGGCCGAGACCCCGGCCGAGACCGGCTCCGGCCGACCCCGATCCGGCCGCGTACATCATCTACACCTCCGGCTCCAGTGGACGGCCGAAGGGCGTAGAGGTCGCGCAGTCGAGCATCTGCAACTTCCTCGACGTCGTCCCGAAGGTCTACGACGTCCGAGAGCCGGACCGCGTCTACCAGGGCATGACGATCTCGTTCGACTTCTCCATCGAGGAGATCTGGCCCACTTGGGCGGTCGGCGCCACGCTCGTCGCGGGCCCGGCGGACTCCCGGCGCCTCGGCGCCGAGCTCGCAGATTTCCTCGAACAGCGGCGCATCTCGGTCCTCTACTGCGTGCCGACACTGCTGGCGACCATCCCGCGTGAGCTGCCGCTGATCCGCACCCTCCTCGTCGGCGGCGAGGCCTGCCCGCAGCAGCTCGTCGAGCGCTGGGCGGGCCCGCACCGCCGCATCCTCAACACCTACGGCCCCACCGAGGCCACCGTGACCGCGACCTGGGGCGAGCTGCTCCCGGGGCGCCCGGTGACCATCGGCAAGCCGCTGCCCACCTACTCCGCGCTGCTGCTCGACGAAGACCGCAACCCGGTCCCCTTCGGCGAGGTCGGCGAGATCTGCCTCGGCGGGCCAGGGGTCGCCCGCGGCTACGTCGGCCGCCCGGAGCTGACCGCGGACAAGTTCTTCCGCCACCCGCTCGCCCGTGATCGCGGCAGGCTGTACCGCACCGGCGATCTCGGCCGGTTCACCGAGGACGGCGAGATCGAGTACCTCGGCCGCGCCGACGCCGAGGTCAAGATCCGCGGCTACCGCGTCGATCTTGGCGAGATCGAGAACGTCCTGCTGGCCGACCCGGCGGTGTCCGAGGCCGTCGCGGCCCTGATCGCGCCGCCCGAACCGGCGGACGCTCCGGCCGAGCTGGTCGCGTTCATCGTGCGGCACCCGGGTGACGAGCCCGACGCGGACGTCACCCGGCGGCTGGCCGAGGAGGCCCACAAGCGGCTGCCCGCGTACATGGTGCCCGCGTACCTCGACGTGCTGCCCGGATTGCCGACCATGCCGAGCGGCAAGGTCGACCGCCCCAAGCTGAAGTTCCCGTCGGGCAAACGGCTCACCTTCGCCGAGGGCCCGGTCGTGGCCGCCGAGGGCGAGCTGGAGACGCAGGTCCGCGCGGCGTGGGCCGAGGCTTTCGGGCTGGAGCCGGACGCGTTGTCGGTCGAGGCCGACTTCTTCGCCGACCTCGGCGGGCACTCGCTGCTCGCCGCGAACGTCGTTTCGCTGCTTCGCGCGCGGGGTGTCGGGTCGAGCCCCGCTGTGCGTGACCTCTACGCGAACCCGACCGTGCGCGGGCTCGCGGCTCATCTGGACGCCAAGCCGGAGTCCTCGGTGACCGCCCCGCCGCGGCTCCCGCCGATCCGGCACTCGCGCCCGCGGATCGCCGGGGCAGGTGGCGCGCAGGCGTTCGCGATCTACCTGCTCCTGCTGCTCATCACGCTGCCAGTGTCCTATGTGTACACCCGGAACGACGGTGACGTCTCCGTCGGCGTGCTGGTCGAGCTGCTGATCGCGATCCTGGTCAGCTACCTCGGTGTGCGCTGGGTGGTGCCGCCGCTGGTGGCGCGCCCGCTCGCCGCCGGGATCAAACCGGGCCGGTACAAGCTCTGGGGCGCGACCTACGTCCGGCTGTGGGCGCTCGACCTGCTGCTGGCGGTCGGCCCGCTGCCGGTGCTGAGCGGTTCGCCGCTGATGGCCTTCTACCTGCGGGTGCTCGGCGCGCGCGTCGGCACGCGGACCACCATCGCGACCAGCTCGATCAGCCTGCCCGCGATGGTCCACATCGGACACGACGCGTCGGTCGGCTACGGCGTGGTGCTGCGGCCGTGGCGGGTCGAGGACGGCTGGGTGACGGTCGCGCCGATCACCGTCGCGCCGGGCGCCTTCGTCGGCGCGAACGCCGTGCTGGAGCCGGGTGCGACGATCGGTGAGCGGGCGGCGCTGGGCGAGCAGTCGGTGCTCGGCCAGGACGAGACCGTGCCCGCCGGCGCGCGCTGGTCGGGTTCGCCCGCGCAGCCCGCCGAGGCGCTGGAGCCGACGGCCGAGTCGATGATGGCGACCGGCGCCGAGCCGCGCGGCTGGCGTGCGCACCACCTCGCCGCCGCGGTGTTCGGCCTGACCTTCCTGGAGATCGTCGCGATCGCGATGATCGTGCCGGGCGTGGCGCTGGTCTGGTGGGCGCTGCTGAGCTGGGGCGTGCTGGCCGGGCTGCTCGCGACGATCTTCGCCGGGCCGGTGTTCGTGCTGACCGTGTGCGCGGTGGTGGCGGTGGGCAAACGGGTCGTGCTGCACTCGGTGCCGATCGGCGTGCACCCGGTGCGGTCGGCGCTCGGCGTGCGCAAATGGGTCGCGGACAAGCTGCTGGAGTTCAGCCTCACCTTCACCAACTCGCTGTACGCGACGCTCTACACCGTGCCGTGGCTGCGGCTGCTCGGCGCCCGCGTCGGCAGGCGCGCGGAGGTTTCGACCGCCGCGCATCTCGACCCGGACCTGCTCACGCTCGGCGCGGAGAGCTTCGTGGCGGACATGGCGAGTGTCGGCTGTGCGACCTTCGCGAACGGCCGTGTCACGTTCCTGCCCACCGAGGTCGGCAGCCGGGCGTTCGTCGGCAACGCGGCGTTCCTGCCCGCCGGGACGACCATGGGCGCGGGCTCGCTGCTCGGTGTCGGCACGGTGCCGCCGCGCGACGGCGTCCCGGAGGACTCCTCGTGGCTGGGCTCGCCCGCGATGAACCTGCCGCAGCGTCAGGACAGCGGCGACTACGGCGAGGAGGAGACCTTCTCCCCGCCGCGCAAGGTGGTGGCGCACCGGCTGGCCATCGAGTTCTTCCGCGCGACGCTGCCCGCGTCGATCCTCGGCGTCAGTTTCTATCTGTACCTGCTGGTGCTGTCCGGATTGGCGCAGGGCAACGACCTGCTCATCCCGGCGCTGGTCTCGCCGCTGGTGGCGATCGCTTCGGCGCTCGCGGTGATCGGGTACTGCGCGGCGACGAAACGCAACCTCGTCGGCGAGTACCGGCCGCGGGTCGAGCCGCTGTGGAGCCCGTTCGTGCGGCGCGCGGAGTTCGTGACCGGGCTGTACGAGGCGGCCGCCGTGCCCGCCGGGATCGGCATGCTCGTCGGGACGCCGTTCCTGCCGCCGGTGCTGCGCTGGTTCGGCGCCGACATCGGGGCGCGCACCTGGATCGGCACCACCTACCTGACCGAGTTCGACCTGGTCCGCATCGGCGACGACGCGACCGTCGGCACGGAGTCGTCGCTGCAGACCCACCTGTTCGAGGACCGCGTGATGAAGATGTCGTACGTGACCATCGAGGCGGGCGGCACGATCGGCACTCGCGCGATCGTGCTCTATGACGCCGTCGTGGGGCCGCAGGTCTCGCTCGGTTCGCTGTCGCTGCTGATGAAGGGCGAGAAGCTGCCGGAAGGGACCCGCTGGCGCGGGATCCCCGCGCAGGGCGTCACCACGCTCGCGCCCGCGACACTCGAGGGAATGGGTGCCCGGTGAGCGGACCGCTCGCGCTGGTCTATCGCGGCCCGGCGACCACTGAAGGCTGCCCGGAGGCGGTCGCGCACCTGCTGAAGTCGAGCCGGTGGGACTTCGACGTCCGTTATGTGGGGCCGGACGAGGACCTCAAACTGAAGAGCAAGAACCTCGACGGCGCGGCGCTGTACGCGCAGCCCGGCGGCGGCACGCTGGAGGACGCGTACCCGCATCTGAAGAAGCGCCGGGACGCCGTGCGCGAGTTCGTCGCGGGCGGCGGCGCGTACCTCGGGTTCTGCCTCGGCGGGTATCTCGCCGGTGCGACGCCCGGGTTCGGCCTGCTGCCCGGGGACACCGACCAGTACATCGGGACGAAGGCCGCGACCGTGAGCCACGACGGCAACGCACTCGTCCGGGTGTACGGGAGCGGCCGCGCGCACACACTGTTCTTCCAGGACGGGCCGTACTTCTGGCTGGAGCCCGGCGCGGCCGCCCAGGTGCTGGCACGGTACGCGAACCAGGAGATCGCCGCGCTGGTCACCGGGTTCGGCGCGGGCAAGGTCGGCGTTGTCGGCCCGCATCCCGAGGCCACCGAGGACTGGTTCACCGACGTCGGCCTGGCGGTGCCACGCGACGGCGGGCTGGGCCTGGAGCTCGTGGACGCGGTGATGGCCCGGTGACGACCTCAGCGACGATTCCAGTGACGATTCCAGCGACGATTCCAGCGACGACTCCAGCGACGACCCTGGTGGCCGAAAAGCCTGTCGTAGCGGTAAAAATCGATGGCGCGAAGAAGCGGCTCGTCGCGGTCGACGCGACCCGCGGGGTGGCGTTGCTCGGCATGATCGCCGTGCACTCGCTCTACGAGTCGACCGACGCGGGCTCGCCGACGTGGTCGTTCGCCGTGTTCGGCGGGCGCGCGGCGGCGGCGTTCGCGGTACTGGCCGGGGTCGGGATCGCGTTCATGACCGGCCGGAAGCGGGTGGGCGCGGCGGCGGCGAAGCCGACCATCGCCGCGCTGGTGACCAGGGCGCTGGCGGTGTTCGCGATCGGGCTGGTGCTCGGCTCGTTTTCCGACGCGGCGCTCGGCGCGGTGATCCTGCCCTACTACGGCGTGATGTTCCTGCTCGCGGTGCCGCTGGTGTTCCTGCCGACCTGGCTGATCGCCGTGGCGGGCGCGGGCTTCGCGCTCGGCGTCCCGGCGCTGAGCCACGTCTGGCTGGCGCACCTGCCGCAGGCGAACCTCGACAACCCGGTCTTCGGCGACGTGCTCCACCAGCCGCTCTCGTTGGTGACGGAGCTGGCCGTCACCGGCGAGTACCCGGCGTTGCCGTGGATGGCGTACCTGTGCGCTGGGCTGGTCGTCGGGCGGCTGAACCTGAAGAGCGTCAAGGTCGCGGCCGCGTTGCTGGCCTCCGGCGTGGTGCTGGCCGTCGGCACGGCCGTGCTGTCGTCGCAACTGCTGAACCGCTGGGGCGGGCTCGCGCACATCTGGGCCGCGGCGCCGGGCAGCGACCTGACCACGGCCGAGACCAGCGAGCTGCTGACGCTGGGCGGCGACGGGACCGTGCCGCCCGACTCGTGGTGGTGGCTCGCGGTCAACGCGCCGCACACCAGCACGCCGGTCGACCTCATCGGCACCACCGGCGCCGCGCTCGCCCTGCTCGGTTTGCTGCTCCTGCTCGGGCACGTCACCCACAAGTGGGTACGCCGGGTCGTCACCGCCGTACTGAGCCCGCTGGCCGCGGCGGGCAGCATGACGCTGACGCTGTACGTCGCGCACATCCTGTTCATCAACTCGGACTATGACCGCTACGACGCGACGCTGGGGTACATCCTTCAGGTGATCGCGGTGCTGCTCATCGGCCTCTGCTGGCGTGCGACCGCCGGGCGCGGCCCGCTCGAATCGCTGGTGACGGCGCTGGCCGGGCTGGCCCGGCGGCTCGCGTCGCGCTGAGCTCCGCAGCTCCTCCGCAACTCCGATGGCTTCCCTGCCCCTGAAGGCCACCTTCACGGCGTAAAACGCCGTGAAGGTGGCCTTCAGGGGCATCCAGGGACCGGGGTTCACCGCCATTGGGCGGTGACCGATCGTGACCTTTGCCGCTTTTCGGCGGACTGCGTGAGGCGTTAGAGTGTCACCTGTCACAGCGAGGGGCGGTGACCGTACCCGGGGGCGGTGGCGTGATGATCGTGCTGACGCGTCCTACCCGGCCGTCCGTGCTCCGCCGGACGCTGACCTTGTGTTATTTCGTGCTCCCGGTCCTCACGGTCGGCATCCTCGCCTTCCTGCCGTTCATCCACGCGGCCTTCCGGCTCAGGCGCCCCGGGGTGTGGCTCTCCCTCGCGGTGTACGTGGTGCTCGACGCCACGATCATGGTCCTGTTCGGCCTGTCCGACCCCACAGGGGGAATCTCCGACGTCTACGGCAACCTGGCCGTCGCCAGCGCGCTGCTGGTGATGGTCGTGGCCTGCGTCCAGCTGGCCAGGCTGCGCCGCGACGTCCTGTCCGCGCCCAAGGTGCTCAACGGGGTGGTCAACGGCGTGCACTGCGGGCTGTTCTCGGTCGACATCGCGAACTCGGGCGCGGTGGGCCACGACAGTGAGGCCTTCGTCCGGCTCCGGCGCGCGCTGTTCCGGACGCTGGAGGAGTCCTTCGAGGCGAGCGGGATCGACTGGCCGTCGTGTGTCCGGCAGGACACCGGCGACGGCATGATCGTGGTCGTCCCGCCGCAGTTCCCGAAGTCGCTGCTGCTGTCCCCGCTGCTGGACAACCTCGCGGCGAGGTTGTGGCACCACAACGACGCCGCGGGCGAGGGCGTGCGGATCCGGGTGCGCGCGGCGGTGCACTCCGGCGACGTCCGGATCGACGAGTACGGCGTCACCGGGCGCCCCAAGCTCGTCCTCGCGCGCCTGCTCGACGCCCCGCCGCTGCGCGACGCGCTCGCCGGTGCCGATCCCGCCGCGCCGCTGGCCGTGCTCGTGTCCGATCGGTTCCACGACGACGTGGTGGACAACGGCGACCCGGCGCTCGACCCGCTGAGCTACCACCCGGTCCTGGTCGAGGTGAAGGAAACCGAAGTCCGCGCCTGGCTGCACCTGCCCCGGTTCCCGCGGGGCGACAGCACTGGCTAGAGCGCCGCGACGAGGACGTCGAGGGCGCTGTGCTGGCGCGCGGCGTCGGTCTTGTCGAGCGGCCCCGCCCAGTGCAGGCCGTGCTGGTCGAGCGGGGTGTGGTTGTTCGCGATCGTCGAATTCGCTTGCCGCACAAGGTAAGCGTGATACGGACGGCCGGGAAGCGCCCGGTCCAGCTCGCCGAGGCCGCGGGCGAACGCGCCCTTGAACGACGGCCCGTCGGCGCCGCAGTCGCCCGTCTCGCACGGGTCGCGCAGGATGCCGCCGGAGTTCAGTGAGGACGTCGTCGTCGCGGCGTCGGCGATCTGCCGGGCGCGGGTGAGCAGTGCCGCGTCGCCGGTCGCGCGGTTCAGCTCGGTCAGCGCGCCCAGGACGATGCCCTGGTTGTAGCTCCAGACCGTCCCGGCGGCGGCGCAGGATCCGTTCAGGCCGTCGTCGACCAGGTTCGAGCCGGTGATCATCCCGCTCGCCGCGAACCACGCCCAAGTCTGGTTCGCGCGGCTCAGCCAGGTGCTGTCGCCGGACAGGCGGTTGTGCAGCGACGCCGCGACCTTGACGAACAGCTCGTTGGTGACGGCGTTCTTGTACGTCTTCGCCGTGGACCACCAGAGTCCGCCGCCGCAGGTCCCGTCGCGGTAGGAGTACAGGTAGTTCGCCGCCGCGACGGCGGTGTCGAGGTAGCGCCGTTCGCCGGTCAGGTCGAACGCGCGGATCCAGGCCAGCGCCCACCAGCCGGTGTCGTCCAGGTAGTCGTTGGTGAAGTTCGCGCCGTGGTTCTTGTCGAACGTCACGCCGATCGCGTAGCGGTAGTTCGGCGAACCCGTGCGGACGCTGTAGTCGAGGATCGAGGTGAGGGCGTTGGCCGAGTTCCACCAGCCCGTCGTCTGCCAGAGCCCGGTGCCGTTGTCGTAGTACTGCATCAACGCCGTCGCGGCCGCTTCCGTGCGGTTCGCGGCGGCGACGGTCGTGCGGACCCACGGGGTGCAGGTGACCTCGGGCCGGTCGCCCGCCTTGCCGCAGGCGCGCAGCGCGCCGAACCGATGCGTGCCAGGGTCGTCGACGTTGAACATCAATGTGCGCCAGCCCCGCTGGCCAGCCGGGATCGTCGTGGTGCCGATGCGGCTGTCGGCCGACCACGTGCGGCCGCCGTCGAAGGACCGGTCGAGCCAGGTCTCGTCACCGGGCGAGCCGTTGCCGATGCTCGCCCAGCCCATGTCGTCGCCGTCGGACAGATGCAGCGCGACCGTCCGGCTCCAGATCGCCGACGAACCGCCCGCGCGGTCTCCGGCGGCGACGGCCGGGTCGCGGCCGTCGCAGTACTTCGCGCAGATTGCCGTCGCGGGGGCGGCGGGGGTGAGCAAGGAGGATACGACAGCGGCGGCGAGCAGCGCGGTGATCCACATGGCCCGAGTGTGATCCCCGTCATAGGTCTGTACCAGTAAGTCGCCCGACCGGACGAGGCCGTTCGGCGGGTGCGGGGGACCCGGGGCCCCGGAATATCTCTCGCGCGCTTATAGTTGAGCGCTCAAGTAAAGGCAATGAGGGTGAGTGAGGAGAAGGTCATGCAGTTCGGAATCTTCACGGTGGGCGACGTGACCGCGGATCCCACTACCGGCAGGACCCCGACGGAGCACGAGCGCATCAAGGCCATGGTCGCCATCGCGCTCAAGGCCGAGGAGGTCGGCCTGGACGTGTTCGCCACCGGCGAGCACCACAACCCGCCGTTCGTGCCCTCCTCGCCCACGACGATGCTCGGGCACATCGCGGCGAAGACGTCGAAGCTGATCCTGTCGACTTCGACCACGCTGATCACCACGAACGACCCGGTGAAGATCGCCGAGGACTTCGCGATGCTGCAGCACCTCGCCGACGGTCGCGTCGACCTGATGATGGGCCGCGGCAACACCGGCCCGGTCTACCCGTGGTTCGGCAAGGACATCCGCCAGGGCATCCCGCTGGCCGTCGAGAACTACGCGCTGCTGCACAAGCTGTGGCGCGAGGACGTGGTCAACTGGGCGGGCAAGTTCCGCACGCCGCTGCAGGAGTTCACCTCGACGCCGCGCCCGCTCGACGACGTGCCGCCGTTCGTCTGGCACGGCTCGATCCGCAGCCCGGAGATCGCCGAGCAGGCCGCCTACTACGGCGACGGTTTCTTCGCGAACCACATCTTCTGGCCGACCGACCACTTCCGGCAGCTGATCGAGCTCTACCGGCAGCGCTTCGAGCACTACGGGCACGGCTCGGCGGACCAGGCGATCGTCGGCCTCGGCGGGCAGGTCTTCCTGCGCCCCCACTCGCAGGACGCGGTCCGCGAGTTCCGGCCGTACTTCGACAACGCGCCGGTCTACGGCCACGGCCCGTCGCTCGAGGATTTCACCGACCAGACGCCGCTGACCGTCGGCAGCCCGCAGCAGGTCATCGACAAGACGCTGACCTTCCGCGAGCACTTCGGCGACTACCAGCGCCAGCTGTTCCTGCTCGACCACGCCGGACTGCCGCTGAAGACCGTCCTCGAGCAGCTCGACCTGCTCGGCGAGCAGGTGATCCCAGTGCTGCGCAAGGAACTCGACGCGCTGCGCCCGGCGCAGGTGCCGCAAGCCCCGACCCACGCCTCGCTCAAGGCCGCGCGCGACGCTGAAACCGCGTCCGCGCTCGCCTGACGCACTGAAGGAGAAGACGCTCATGCCGGTACGCAAAGTGGCCGTGGTGACGGCCGGGTTGAGCAAGCCTTCGTCGACCCGGCTGCTCGCCGACCAGCTCGCGAAAGCGACGTCGTCGGCGCTGGCCGAGCGGGAGGTCGAGACGGAGGTCGAGGTCTTCGAGCTGCGTGACCTCGCGCTCGACATCACCAACAACCTGCTCACCGGGTTCCCGAGCCCGGCGCTGCGGACCGTCATCGAGGCGGTGACCGCGGCCGACGCGCTGATCGCGGTCACCCCGGTGTTCACGGCTGGCTACAGCGGGCTGTTCAAGTCCTTCTTCGACGTCCTCGACACCGGCGCGCTGGCGGGCAAGCCCGCGCTCATCGGCGCGACCGGCGGCACGGAACGGCACTCGCTCGTGCTCGATTACCAGATGCGGCCGCTGCTGGCCTACCTGCGCGCCGAGCCCGTGCCGACCGGCGTGTACGCGGCGTCGTCGGATTGGGGCAGCACTGATCAGGGCGGCCTGCACGCACGGGTGAAGCGCGCGGCGGGTGAGCTCGCGGACCGTGTCGCGGGACGGGCGCCCCAGGAGGCCGGGATCGAAGCCGTCGTGCCCTTCGAGAAACTGCTCTTCGGCTGACAGGGCCGATTTCCGCCGGTGGGTGGCGATGCGGGCGGGCAGGCTGGCGGCATGACCGTTGACGAGCTGTGCGTGTCGCTCACCGCGCGGGGCTGCCGCGCCATCACCCTCGGTCATCCGCGCGACGACGCCTCCGTCGCCGACCTCGCCAGGGAGGTCGCGCGCCGGTGGGAAGCAGCCGGGGGAGTCGTGCTCGACGTCGTCGACTGGCCGGAGCGGGCGGCGTCGTGGCTGCGGCAGGCCCGCCGGTTCACCGCCGGTGGGCCGGACGCCTGGGTGGTCTGCGGCGGTGGGCCCGGCTGGGACGGGCTTCGCGGACGGCTCCCGCCGGGCTGGGCGCCGGAGCGGACCTACTTCCTCGCCGCCTGAGTCCACTGTGGACGTTCGCGGATCCGGTCGAGCAGCCCGGCCACGGGCTTGACCAGCAGTGATCCCGCAGAACCGACCAGGACGCCGACCGCCAGGCCGGCCAGCACGTCGTGGACGTAGTGCGCCCCGACGTAGAGCCTGGTCGCCGCCATGAGCAGCGTGACGACCGCCGCGAGTACGCCCCAGCGGCGGTTCAGCAGGAACACCGCCGCGGTGAAGGCGGCGAAGATCACCGTGTGGTTGCTGGGGAACGAGTAGTCACCCGGCGCGTCGCAGGGCAGCACGGTCGCCGCGGACGGGATCGCCTGGCACGGGCGTGGTTCGGCGACCAGTTGCTTGATGCCCGAGTCCACGGCGTAGGCGACGACCACGGCGGCCGGGACCCAGAGCGCCCGTGCCAGCGTCTCGGAGCCTTCGCGCCGCAGGTGCCACAGAATGACCAGGGCCGCGAGGGCGAGCAGGACCACGCCGTACTCGGTGAACGCCACCACCGGGCCGTGCAGCCAGGGTGTGGCCTGCGCGAAGCCGGTGATCGCGACGAACCAGCCGGAATCGATCATGACTCCGACGGTACGAGCGGTTGCCCCAACGCCAGGTGTACGAATGGTTAACCGGCGGTTTGTCTTACAACGCGTCTGAGAACTGACGTAGCAGCCGCCGCTCGAAGCCTCGAGCAGCTGTCCTTCGAAGCCGCCTACCCTCCACAAAGGACGGAAAGTCCACCCGTTCGCCCGCTCTATGCCGCCACGACCGTTTCGCGCGTGCCCCTGAAGGCCACCATGACGGCGTTAAACGCCGTGAAGGCTCCCATCAGGGCATATGGCAAGTCTGGGGTCGCGACCGAAGGGGACTTCCCTCGACTCAACCTTGCGAAAGTCCCCGTCAGTCACGCGGCCCTAGGCGCCAAACTGGACGACGTGAAATCAGTTTCCGGACGCTGTCTTGCTGGTGGAAGGCGCTCGTCCCGTACCGATGTTGCGCCTTACTTGTTGTCGATACGCCCGATCGGGTCGGTGGTCTCCACGAGCTCGGCCTGCACCTGCTTCCAGGCGAGGTCGTCGATCCCGAGGGCGCTGCGGAGGTAGGCCCACGAAGCCCGGCGGATCAACCCGACACGCTCGGGGCTCTCGTCGGTGGTGTCGGTGGCGTTGTAGGCGTGGATTCCGCCGAGTGAGTGCTCGCCACCGAACACGGTGAGCAAGCTGCGGGCGCCGGGGCTGTGGTGGTACACGTCGGTGAACCAGTCGGGACCCCGAGTCGAGAGCGCGGACTGGTCGTGGTCACCCGCGACCACGAGAGTCGGCGTGGTCAGGCCGTCGAAGTCGGGATACATGAAGGAGAAGTTCTCCTTGGCGAACGGTGTCAAGTCGTCGCCACCGATGCCGGTCGTCGCCAGGAGCACACCGGCTTTGACCCGAGCATCGGTCCTGTCGGGGCCGGGTTGCCCGTCCGCGCCGATGACGCGCGCACCGAGAAGCATGCCGACGGTCTGCCCGCCCCAGGAGTGTCCCGCGACGGCGATGCGGCCGCGGTCCACGCGGTCGGTGAGCCCGTGGACCGCGGCGAGGACGTGGTCGAGTTCGTCGAGCACCCGCCCGACGTCCTCGACCCGGAGGTGCCAGATGTCCGGGTACCGGGGGTCCGCGGGCGTGGTGGCGAGGGTCCGCGAGTCGAGGAACGTGGGCTGGATGACGACGAAGCCGTTACCGGCCCAGAAATCGACCAGCGGGTCGTAGAAGGACATCGACTGGCCGAAACCGTGGGCGAGGACGAGGACCGGGAGTCCGGTGCCGGAAGCCGGTGCCGACACCCGCACCCGCAGGTCGTCGCCGCGCTCCGGTGCGGGCAGGACGACCGGCTTGACGCTGATGATCGGGGTGGTCAGGGCGGGGACGGCGCTCGGGGCGAAGGTGCCGGGTGCGGGCATGTGCGGCTTCTTTCTCGATGGTTCGTGAGTGCCGCGTCGGCGCGGGTTCCGGCCGGGTGGGCTACCGGATACACTCCTAATCGGAGCACGGTTCCGAATATACGGAGCACTGTTCCGTTTGGCAAGGGTGGCCATGGAGAGGAGTGCCGCGTGGGTGCAGGGGACGAGCCGTTGTCGACGACCGCGAACCCGGGCAAGCGCGCGGACGCCCGGCGGAACGAGAAGGCGCTGCTGGACGCCGCGGCGTCGGTGTTCGTCACCGACGGGGTGGACGCGCCGGTACGCCGCATCGCCGCCGAGGCGGGCGTCGGCGTGGGGACGATCTACCGGCACTTCCCCACGCGCGCCGACCTCGTCGTGGCCGTCTACCGGCACCAGGTCGAGGCCTGCGCCGACGCCGGGCCAGCCCTGCTCGCGACAGCGGCGTCACCGTTCACGGCGATGGGTCACTGGGTGCACCTCTTCGTGGACTTCCTGGTGACCAAGCACGGCCTGGCCGCCGCGATGCGCGACGATCCCGACGGCTTCGTCGCCCTGCACGCGTTGTTCCTCGATCGTCTCGTGCCGGTGCTCGCGGGCATCCTCGCCGCCGCCCGCGACACGGGGGAGGTCACGGCTGAAGTCACCGCCTACCAACTGCTCCGCGCGATCGGCGACATCTGCGCCGGCGCCGATCGCCCGGATCCCGCGTACGACGCGCGGCTGACCGTCCGGCTGCTGCTCGCCGGATGCCAGCGGTAGGGCCCAGGCGCTCGGAGAAGCGCCGGTGGCAGTGGTGCCCGCATCAAACGCCCTGGCTCCGTAAGCAGGTGTTACGTGCGGTCCAAGCTGGTGCGCTTGGTGAACTCCAGGACCCGGTCGACGATCCGGTCACGGTCGGCCGGTCGGAGAAACAGGTGATGCCCGGCGCCCGGCAGTGTTTCGATGTCGGCGTGCGGCAACAGGGCACGGAGACGGTCTGCCGCCACGATCGGATCATGCACGACGCTGCGTGCACCGAACATCGCCAGCACGGGCGTGCGCACGGAGCGGATTTCGTCGTCGCCGGGACAGCTCTGAAAGGGAACTCGTGACCGGTAAGCCCGGATGCCCGCGAGGGTCAGTTGCGCGTCGGGCCTGCCCATGATGTCTTCGCCCGCGGACCAGCGCAGGAAACGCCGCCACATCCAGTCGTTGTCGAGTATCGCCGTCAGTGCGCTGTACCAGAGCACCGGGCGCGAGAACGGGGCTGTCAGCGTGGTGGGGTCCAGCATGGTGACCGAAGCGAGCCGGACAGGCGCGTGGATCGCCTGATTGAACGCGTGCCAGCCGCCGGTGGATCCACCCACGAGGTGAGCCTCGGTAAGGTCCAGGCGTTCGAGGACGTCGTCCAGGCACCGCGCACGATCTGCGAGGTCTTCGAACGGCGAGGTCTGCACACTGCGACCGGCCTCCCCGAGCGTGTCGACCGCGTAGACGGGACCGTGCGCGGCGAACGCCGGGATGAGCGACCAGTAGCACGCGGCAGTGGCCATGAGGCCAGGTAGCAGCACCATCGGCGGCACGTCACCCTGGCCGAAGCGGTAGACCCTGGTCGTGCCGTGCCGCGTCGCGACGTCGTATACCTCGGCCGGTGCCGGGCATTCGTCCATCGCCTTGTCGTACGCGTCGAAGTAGCGGTTCCGGCGTGCCGGACTTCTGAAGTCGCCAATGGCTTTCATCTGCGGAAGCCTCTCTGTAGGGAAGACCGACGCTAGGTGCCTGATTGACTGTCGTCTTGGAAGAATGCAAGGTGATCGGCACGGGGGAGGTGGCATGACCGGATGGACTCTTGTCGTGTCGCGTCAGGAGATCGCGCGAGCACCGGCCGAACGTGTCTTCGGCCTGCCGCACCCGCGGCTGGCCGCCCATGTGCTGACCTACACCGCGCATCACTATTCCCGGCTGGACTTGATGCCCTGGCGATTGACGCCACTGGGGGTGATCACCGTGACGATCGACCTCGCAGCGCCACCGATCCGCCGATCTGTCGCCGAGGACGGCCGCACGGGTACCGATCTGCCGTCGTCGCCGGTGATGGGATTGCGGGACAGGCCGCTGGTGCTGGAGCAGGCGGGCGCGACTCGCGGGATCATCATCGCGATGACCCCCCTGGGTGCCTACGCGCTGTTCGGCTTGCCCCTGCGCGAGTTGGCCAACGCGAATATCGCGCTTGCCGACCTGCTCGGCGCCGAGGCGAACCTGCTGGTCGAAAAGCTTGCTGAAACGCCCGGCTGGCTCGCGCGATTTCGGGTGCTGGACGACTACCTGACGGCCCGTCTTCAGCACGGCCCGGAATTGACGAGAGCGGTGCAAGGAGCCTGGCTGCGGTTGACGACGTCGTCCGGGCGCTTGCGCATCAGTACGCTCGCCGACGAGATCGGCTGGACCCGTCAGCACCTCAACGTCCGCTTCCGTGAACAGATCGGGCTCACGCCCAAAACCGTGGCCCGTATCGCCCGGCTCCATCACGCCGCGTCGCTGCTGACCCAGTCGTCACCGCCGCCATGGTCGGACGTCGCGCTGAGATGCGGTTACGCCGATCAGCCGCATCTCAACCGCGACTTTCGCACGCTCACCGGCTGTACCCCTACCGAGTACGTCACCGACCCACCCGGGTGAGCACGGGCAAAACCGCATCGCCGGGGACCTGATCGACGACCACCGCCACGCGCATACGTTGAGTCCGGCCTCGGTGGAAGATGTCCGACTCCACCGGCCGGACAGGAACACGGAGGACTTCGCCATGCCCTTCGCCGTGGACTTCGACACCGTATCGACCGTCGGCCTGCGCGCGAACGAGGCCCGGTACTTCAAGAACAAGTACGACCACGTCTTCACGGTCGAGCCCGCGAGCGACGCCGGGTCGACCGTCGACTGGGTGAGTCGGATCCTTGAGGAAGAACGAGGCATCGTCATCGCCTCTCGCCCGCTCGAAGCGACCGCGTTCCAGGTCGAAAACATTCTGATCGTCTACGTTTTTTACGACAACGGTCTGTCGATCAACGTGATGTACACCGTCGAGGACTCCGGGAAACGGGCGGTCGGGTTCAAGCTCTCCGACGGGATGGAAGCCCCCGCGGAACTCGCCTCGTTCAAGTTCGCCCGACAGAAGTCGAAGCTGGCCGGAACCATCCGCGGCTCCTACTTCGTCATCAAGAACGAGTACTGACCCCGGTACCGGGGTTGCCGGTCCTGCCATCTCCGCTCATGCCGCACCGCGGGCGCCGGTTCGAGCCGCACGACGTTCCCCGGCCGCACCGGACGGGCCGCCCTGGAAAGATCAGCCGCTCGGCCCGGGTCGTCTTGCGCCGGTCGTATCGTCGTGCCATGAGCAACCTCGACGCGGCGCCCCGCCTGACCACCTGCGGCGGGCGGGCCGGGATCGGTGCCGAGCCTGTGCGCGAACTGCTGGCGGGCCGCGAGGTGACGCTGGGGGAGAGCACCGGCGTCCGGCGGCTGCTGCCGACGCTCGGCAGGCGGATGGTCGGTGCGTGGTGTTCGTCGACCACTACGGCCCGGACAACATCGCCGAGCGGCCGTGGATGGCTGTGCCGCCGCATCCGCACCTCGGGCTGCAGACGGTCAGCTGGCTGCTCGACGGCGAGGTCCTGCACCGTGACAGCCTCGGCAGCGAGCACACGCTGCGGCCGGGGCAGCTCGGCCTGATGACCGCCGGACGGGCGATCTCGCACTCCGAGCAGTCGCCGCCGGACCACGCGCCGTCGCTGCACGGCGCCCAGCTGTGGGTCGCGCTGCCGGACGGTTCGCGGGCCACCGAGCCGCAGTTCGAGTTCCACGGCGACCTGCCGCTGATCGAGGAGCCGGGGCTGCGCGCCAGGGTGATCCTCGGCGAGTTCGCCGGGCTCGTGTCCCCCGGCCGGACGTTCTCGCCGCTCGCGGGGGTCGACGTCGGGCTCACCGCGGGGGCGGACACGGTGCTGCCGCTGGAGCCGGACTTCGAGTACGCGGTGCTCACCGCGGCGGGCGTGGCCGAGGTCGACGGCGTCGAGCTCGCGCCCGGCTCCCTGCTCTACCTGGGTTGCGGGCGCACCGAGCTGCGCGTCGGCGCGGCCACGGACGCCAGGATGCTGCTGCTGGGCGGTGAGCCGTTCGCCGAAAAGATCGTCATGTGGTGGAACTTCGTGGCGCGCACCGGCGAGGAGATCGCCGCCGCCCGCGAGCAGTGGCGCCACGGGACCGGGTTCGGGACTGTGCGCGGCTACGAGGGCGACGCGCTGGCCGCGCCCCCGCTGCCCCCGGGACCGCTGGCCGCCAGGGGCCGTACCCGGTAGGTCAGCGCGGTTCGAAGTCGAGATCCGGCCACAGCGAGATCAGCGCGTCGATCTTGCGCGGGATCTGGAAGCTGTTGCGGAAGTTCGGCTTCTCGCCGATCGTGGCCAGCGCCTTGCGCAGCTCGCCGAACAGCGGCTTGTGCGCCGACTTCCGGGTGAGCAGGTAGCTGTAGGTGCGGCGCGGGTAGGAGTACTCGTCGCGGTAGGAGTGCAGGACCAGCCCCGGCGGCTCGATCAGCGAACCGACCCGTGCCTGGCCCGCCTTCGTGCCGTAGACGCGGATCAGGTGCACGCCCGGCCGGTAGACCATGGGCACGGCCTGCCCGGATTCCTGGTCGTGCCAGCACAGCTCGACCGAAAACGGCGACTCGCCGTTTTCGTCGACCCACGCGTGGTGCTTGGTGAGGTCCTCCAGCGCGTATTCCGCCTCGGAGGACGGGTCGCCGCCTTCGAGCAGGTTGACCAGGTAGAGCTCGACCGGGCTGGGCCACGGCGGCCGGGGGACGTCCTCGGCGGGGGCGGTGTCCGGCTCCTCGGCCTCCTCGACGACCACCGCGGGGGCGGGCGTGGGTGCTGGGGCGACTGCGGGCTCGGTTTCTGTCGGCGTTTCTGTCTGCATGACCTGTGCCACCATGGGCTCGGGAGCGGGGTCCGGGACGGAGATTTCCGCCTCGGCCTGCGGTTCTGCGGTTTGTTCGGCTTCCGGCGCGCCGGAGCCCTCCAGCAGCGGTTCGAGGTCGCCCGCGGTGAGCGCCGGGCCCGCTTCCAGGCACCAGTCGAGCCAGGCGTCGC
The DNA here is from genome assembly GCF_035828755.1 of Amycolatopsis sp. H20-H5. Taxonomy (NCBI): domain Bacteria; kingdom Bacillati; phylum Actinomycetota; class Actinomycetes; order Pseudonocardiales; family Pseudonocardiaceae; genus Amycolatopsis; species Amycolatopsis sp. H20-H5. The sequence continues at coordinate 42,526 of NZ_JAYMZS010000048.1, forward strand.
GTGCTTCGTCGACGGTGGCCGTCTCGTAGGAGAGGATCACCGCTTCGAACAACGACGAGCCCGCGGCGTCGGCGGATCCCGCGACCACGAAGGCCGGTGTGCCCTCCGCGACCACCAGCTTCGCGTTCAGCTGCGGCAGTGAGTGGACGGTGACGCCCGCCTTCACCCAATCGAGCAGCACCCGGGGGCTCGTGGTGCCGGCCTCGATGGCGGCGGGACTCGCGTCGGTGATGAGCGAATCGCCCTGGCGCAGCGGTAACAGTTCAGCGGCGTCGGGACCGACCGACGCCATGGCGGCGGCCAGCGAGCCCTGGCGTGGAGCCAGGAGCGGGGTGATCTCGGCCCAGACTTCCCCGCCGGTGAGGAGCCGGACGGAGCGGTCTGCCAGTCCCAGGCGGGCGATCTCTGCGTCCATATCTGAAGACCTTAGCCCGCCGGGCTGTCCGGCTGTTCGGCCGCAAGGACCTCGGTCCGCCGGGACGGGTGCGTCCGGGCGGACTTGAGCGGGCTCCGCGCAGGTCCTTGTCCGGCCGCTTAGTGTCATGAAAGGGTCTTTCAGGGCAAAAATTGCCCTGAAAGACCCTTTCATGACACTCGAGTGCCGGGCGGCCGTGAACGACCCGCCGGGCGCGCCGGGGAGCCGGCTCCTAAGCTCGGTGGATGGCCAGGTACTTCGACGTGCATCCGGAGAATCCGCAGCGGCGGGCGATCAGCCAGGTGATCGACCTCGTGCGGGCCGACGGGCTCATCGCCTATCCGACGGACTCCTGCTTCGCGCTCGGGTGCCGGCTCGGCAACCGGGACGGGATCGACCGGATCAAGTCCATCCGCCACCTCGACGAGAAGCACCACTTCACGCTGGTGTGCCACGACTTCGCGCAGCTCGCCCAGTTCGTCTACCTCGAGAACACGGTCTTCCGCGCGATCAAGGCGTCGACCCCCGGCAGCTACACGTTCATCCTGCCCGCCACCAAGGAGGTGCCGCGCAAGCTGCTGCACCCCAAGAAGAAGACCGTCGGCGTCCGCATCCCGGACCACGTCGTGGCGCAGGCGCTGCTGGCCGAGAACGGCGAGCCGCTGCTGTCGAGCACGCTGCTGCTGCCCGACCAGGCGGAGCCGATGACCCAGGGCTGGGAGATCAAGGAACGGCTCGAGCACGTGGTCGACGGCGTCCTCGACTCCGGTGAGTGCGGCACCGAGCCCACCACGGTGATCGACTTCTCCGACGGCGAACCGGTGATCGTCCGCCGCGGCGCGGGGGACACGTCCCGCTTCGAGTGATGGCCCGCCGCGTCAGGGCACGGTAAATTCCGGACAGCGGAAGCCGGTCGCATCGGATTCTCCGATTCGCCTGATCGGGTATAGCGATGTCCGGGGCTGCCATCGGTTTCTTCCGGGGCGCTTCGCCTTACGGGAGCACCGCCCCCGTGGCTAGCGTCGAAGGCATGGAAAAACCCGTTGCGGCACAAGGGAAATCACGCGGACGTGTGCTGGTGTCCAGCGTCTCCTCCGATTCCCACACCTGGAACCTGGTCTATCTCCAGCTCCTGATCGAGGAGCTCGGGTTCGACGTCGTCGCGCTCGGCGCCTGCGTCCCCGACGCCCTGCTCGTTGACGCCTGCCTCCACCACGACCCCGACGCCGTTGTGCTCAGCACGGTCAACGGGCACGGCGCGCTCGACGGCGCCCGGGTGGCCAGGGTGGTCCGGGCGATCCCCGCCCTCGCCGCGCTCCCGATGGTGATCGGCGGCCAGCTCGGGGTCGCGGGCACCGCGGACAGTGCGCTGGGCACCGAACTGCTGGACGCGGGTTTCACGGCGGTCTACCCCGCTGGCTCCGACCCGATGCGGCTCGCCGGATTCCTCTCCGTGCTTTCGGAAGAGCTGCCTCAGAAGATGCTGCCCGAGAAGGTGCTCGCATGAGCCACGAACTCGGCGCGTTCGTCCGGCGTTCGGCCGCGCTTGTCGTGCAACCCCGCATGGGTTTCGCCACGGCCGGGGCGATGCGCGCCGGGCTCGCCGCGGTGCGCGGCGCGGGCCTGCCCGCGGTCGGCACCATCACCCTCGACAGCTACACGCGGGTCGGTGACCACGCCGCCGCCCGCCGGGCGCTGGACGGTGGCCGCCCGCTCAACGGCTTCCCGATCGTGGCGCACGGCCCGGCGGTGACGGACGCCGTGCTCGACGGCCTGGCCGGGCCGGACTTCCCGGTCCAGGTGCGCCACGGGTCCGCCGTGCCGGGGGACATCGTCCGCGCGATGGAACGCAGCGGGCTGGTCAACACCGAGGGCGGCCCGGTCTCCTACTGCCTGCCCTACGGCCGGACGCCGCTCGCGGAGTCGGTGGCCAACTGGCGCCGCGCCGCGGACCTGCTCGCCGCGCGGGACGAGGTCTGTCACGTCGAGACGTTCGGCGGCTGCTTGCTCGGGCAGCTCTGCCCACCTGCCCTGCTGGTGGCGGTCTCCGTGCTGGAAGCCGTGTTCTTCCGGCAGCGCGGGCTGCGCAGCCTGTCGCTCAGCTACGCCCAGCAGACCAACGCCGCCCAAGACCTCGAAGCTCTCGCGGCCCTGCGCTCGCTCGCGACGCGCCTGCTCCCCGGTGTCCGCTGGCACATCGTGCTCTACACCTACATGGGCGTCTTCCCGCGCAGCGAGTCCGGCGCACTGCGGCTCATCGCGGACAGCGCGCGGCTCGCCGTGCGCGGCGGCGCGGCGCGGATCATCGTCAAGACCTCCGCCGAGGCGCACCGGATCCCGACCGTCGAGGAGAACCTCCGCAGCCTCCGGCTCGTCCACGACACCGCCGCGGCCACCGGACCCGGCACCGGCCCGGTGCCCGACACCGGGCTGGCCGCCGAGGCGACCGCGCTGGTCGAAGCCGTGCTTTCGCTGGATCCCGACGTCGGCGAGGCACTGATCCTGGCCTTCCGCCTCGGCCTGCTGGACGTTCCGTACTGCCTGCACGCCGACAACGCCGGGCGCACGCGCTCGGTCCTCGACAGCCGCGGCCGCCTGCGCTGGGCCTCGGTCGGCCGCCTGCCGCTGCCCCGCCTCGCGTCCGGCGCCCGCCGGGTCGGCGCCGCCGACCTGCTGCGGATGCTCTCGGCCGTCGAGCGCCGCTATGACCACCACCACCAGCCCGCGCCGCTGACCGGCGCACCGACCCTTGTGGAGGGAACACAGTGAACGACACCAGGACTGTCCGCACGATCGCGATCGTCGGCGCGGGACCCCGCGGTCTCGCCGTGCTCGAACGGCTGCTCGTGCGGCTCGACGGCGGCACCGGCCGTACCCGGATCCTCGTGCTCGACCCGTTCCCGCCGGGCGCGGGCCGGATCTGGCGCACCGATCAGGACGAGGTCTTCACCATGAACACCGTCACCGGGCAGGTCACCATGTTCTCCGGCCCGTCCGGCGGCGGCCCCGACCGGCCGGGCGCCGGGCCGTCGCTGGCCGCCTGGCTCACCCGGCAGCCGGAACCCGAGCTCGCCACCCTTGGCCCGGACGACTACGCCCCGCGCGCGGTCTACGGCCGCTACCTGCGTGACACGTACCGCACGCTCGTCGCTTCGGCGCCCGACGGTGTCGAGGTGCTGCACCTGGCCGCGACCACGACCAGGCTGCACGCCGCCGCCGGGACCTACCGGCTTGAGCTGGACGGCGGCCGCGAGCAGGTCCGCGCCGACGCGGTGGTGCTGTGCACCGGGCATCCGCGCCTGCGTCCCACCGAGACCGACGACGGCTTCGCGCGCTTCGCGGACCGCCACCCCGGCCTGCGCTACCTCAACGCCGATTCGGCCGCCGACCTGCCGCTGGCCGAGCTCCGCCCCCGCGACGTCGTCGGCCTGCTCGGGCTCGGCCTTGCCTGCTACGACATCGTCCTCGCGCTGACCGCCGGGCGCGGCGGCCGCTTCGAGCGGGACCCCGGTGGCGTCCTGCGGTACCTGCCCAGCGGCACCGAGCCGAAGCTCGTCGCCGGTTCGCGCAGCGGCCTGCCGTTCCCGGCGCGGGGACGCAACGAGAAGGCGGTGGAGCACCGGCTCAGCGCGGTGTTCGCCACCCCGGCCGCGATCGCCGAGGCGCGCGGGCGCGCGCTGCGGGAACGCGGCACGGTCCAGCTGGACTTCCGCACCGAGGTGCTGCCGCTGCTCGAACTCGAGCTCGAACACGCCTACCTGGCCGCGCACGTGCGGCAGCGCCACGGGCTCGCTCGCGAGCGGGAGTTCCGCGCCCGGCACCGCGAGTGCGTCGCCGACGGCCGCGGCACCACCGCGCTCCGCGCCGCCTTCGGACTGTCCGATGTGGACGAAATGGAGCTGGAGCGGCTGGCCCGCCCGTTCCACGGCCTGCGCTTCGACGGCCAGGACGAGTTCCGGGAGGCGCTGCTGAAACTGCTGGACGACGACCTCGCCGAGGCCCGCGGCGGCAACGTGACGAACCCGCTCAAGGCGGCGCTCGACACCCTGCGCGACGTCCGCGGCTGCGTCCGGGCGGCCGTCGACTTCGGCGGCCTGCGCCCGGCCTCGCACCGCGACGACTTCGCGGCCTGGTTCACCCCGGTGAACTCGCTGCTCGCGGCCGGTCCGCCGGACTTCCGGGTCGAGCAGTTCCTCGCGTTGCTCCGGGCCGGGATGATCACCGTCGCCGGGCCCGACGCCCGGTTCGCCGTGGACGAGGACGCGGGCGCGTTCGTCGTCCAATCACCCTCGGTGCGGGGCTCGCGCCACGAGCTGAGCGTGCTGATCGACGCCCGCATCCCGGTCCCGGACCTGCGACGGGACCTCTCGCCACTGCTGGCGGGGCTGCTGGAGGACGGGCTCGCCGGGGAGTTCGTGGCGGTCGACGACCTCACCGGCGAACGGCTGGAGACCGGCGGCCTGCGCGTCACCCCGCCGCCGTGCCGGCTGGTCGACCTCGCCGGGCTGCCCGTCACCGGGCTGTACGCGCTGGGCCTGCCGACCGAGCACACCCGCTGGTTCACCCAGGTGGGTAGTAGCCGTCCCGGGCCGCGCGACGGCTTCTTCGCGGACGCCGACGCGATCGCGGCGGCCATCACCTGGGTCCCGGCCCAGGTTCGGCTCACCACCACCAGCACCACCGCCGTTGCGAGTGGCGTGCGGTGACCGGGCACTCGCCGCCGCCCCGGACGTCGCGCGCGGTATGGTCCGGCGCGTCTCGCTCTCCTGAAGTCCGTGGCGAAGGAATTCCACCATGACCGTCACCAACTCCACCCCCGCCTCGCTGCGCGACGTCTTCGTGCTGAGCGGCCTGCTCGACGGGAACCTGGCCACCAGCGACGCCCTCGAGTGGCAGGAGTGGGTCCAGCCCGGCCGGGAAGCGGTCGACATCCGCTGGCTGGTCACCCCCGGTGTCAGCGGGCCCGAAGGCTGCACGATGTTCCTGGTCTCGTTCAAACCCGGTGCGCACGGCGACCTGCATCGCCACCTGGGCCACGAGCTGATGTTCGTGCTCGAAGGGCAGCTGCACAACGACAATGGCGACGTCTACCCGCGTGGCTCGCTGATCGTCGAACAGCCGGACAGCACCCACCAGGTGAGCAGCCCCGGCGGCTGCGTCCTGCTCGTCGTGCGGGAGCGGCCGGTCGTCCCGGTGAGCCAGTAGCGCGGATTCGCCACCTGACCGTGGACGGCGAGTGTGCTGAGGGCGCTACCTGCGCCTATGGTGAACTTGGTGGGTGATCGTCGCCCGGGTGAGCATCGCGGGTGCGGCACTCGGCGGTACCGCGCAGTGCCTGTGGAGCGGGATGGTTTTCGGGCCGGATCCCGGCGTGTCCGGGCTGCGGGAGAATGATCACGGAATCGGCGCACGTGCAGCCGGGCGTGCAGGAGCGGGAGGTGCCGGTGATGGCGACCAGGACGGACGTGCGTTTCCGCTTCGACTCGGGGCGGCCGAGTCTCGACTTCCTGGCCACGGTGGGCAATCGCGGCGGGCTGGTGCCGAATGAGCGGCTCGCGTCCCCAGCCCGGTGGTCCGCCTGGCTGGTCGAGAGCGGGATGATGCCCGCGGCGCTCGACGTCGACGGGCGTGCCTACGCGGACGCGATCTCGTTGCGGGAGGCGATGCAGCGGATCGTGCGAGCTGTCCTGCTGGGTGACCCCGCCGGTGACGCCGACGTCCGGGCCGTCAACACGACCGCGGCGGGCCCCAGGGTCCCGCCGCCGGAGCTGCGGGTGACCAGCGCCGGAGACCTGCAGGTGGAGCTGGCGTCGGCCCGGTCATTGGCCGAGGCCAAGACCTTCCTGGCGCTGGACCTGCTGGATCTGCTCAGCGGGCCACTGGTGCACTCGATGCGGATGTGCTCGGGCGAGCACTGCGAGATGGCCTATCTCGACACGTCACGCGGAACGCGCCGCAAATGGTGTTCGTCGGCGGTGTGCGGAAACCGGTCGCGGGTCAGCCAGCACCGGGAACGCCGGCGCGACGGGGACGGCTGACCCCCCGCTCGCCGGTCGCCACGTACAGCGGCTCGGCCGCGTCCTGACGCCGCCAGACGGTCACGATCTCCTCCCGCACTTGGCGGAACGCGTCCGAGATCGACGTCCGCCGGTGCACCAGGATCGAGTGCACGTCGACGGCCGGCCGCCACGGCAGCGTGACCAGCTCACCGCGACGCAGTTCCGCGTCGACGGCGACCCCCGCTATCACGGCGAGCCCGCCGCCCTGCGCCACCGCGCGTTTCACCGCCTCGACGGTGCCGAGCTCGATGTGGTCGGGCGTGGGCTCGGGGGCGAGCTCGCGGCGCAGGACCTGCCAGCACGAGCAGTTCGGGCTCGTCACGAGCACGACCTCCCCGCGCAGGTGTGCCGGCAGGACCTCCGGCAGCGTGGCCAGCGGATGACCGGCCGCGGCCACCAGCACGATCCGTTCCTCGGCGATGCGTTCCGAGCGCAGCTGCTGGTGGCCCAAGGGCGCGGTCAGCACCACGGCCATGTCCACCCGGCCCGAGTCGACCGCGTCCGCGGCGTCCTCGCACCGCAGGAAAGTGACGGAAAGGCGCAAATCGGGGAATTTCGCGCGGACCTGCCGCAGTACGTCGGGCATGCGATAGGTCGCGAGCGTCTCCACAGCGCCGACCACGAACCGGGTGCGGCGGTGTGCCCCGCCCCCCACCATTTCTTCCGCCTCTTCGGACAGGCTGATGATCTTTTCGGCATAGGGCAGCAGACGCGCGCCCGCCTCGGTGAGCGCGACACCGTCGCGGCCACGGACGAACAATTGCACGCCGAGGCCCGATTCGAGCTTGTGCACGTGCGAGGTCACACTCGACTGGGCGTAGCCGAGGTGCTCGGCCGCTCGGGTGAAGCCCACTCTCCTGGTCACTTCGACGAAGCTGATCAAATTCCGGATTTCCACTGCGTCCCCTCTGTTTCATTCCGCTGAGAACAGGACTTTGCGAATCGGCAATTTACCATCGGTGTATGGGATTTCCGGCGTCCGGAAAGGTGTAACCGAAAACACTGGCTTAGGCGTGCTGTCCTTTTTTTGAAGGCCCTACCTGCACCTTTGAATGGTGGTATTGAGTGTCGGTCGTATTGCACGGTAAGGCGGCAGGCTGCGTTCGGCTGCGGTTTCCTGTTTCCTTTTCGCGGTGGCGGCCAAGTTTCGCGCACCGCGTTGCGTCCATTTATGGAATGGAATCCCGATGCCGCGGGTCACGGTGCCCGATTTGCCGGTTTCAACGGTTGCCACCAAAGTCGGTGTTCCCCGCCAGGGGTGATCAGTAGGGTCGGCCCAATGGCTCTGGACTTGGATACCTACCTGACGTTCCCGCGGCTGTCGGGTCTGCGCGTGGCCCCCGGCGGGCGGCTGGTGGTCCAGTCCGCGTCGCCCGATCCCGACGGCGCCGCGTTCGCCACCGAGGTCCTGGAGCTCGACCCCGCCGGTGCACGGGAGCCTCGCCGGCTCGCCGGCCGCCGTCCCGGCCTGGCCGCGGCGGCCCTCGCCCCCGACGGTGGCCTGCTGCTCACCGACCGGCGTCCCGATCCCGAGGCGGCCCCCGGCGAACCGGCGGCCACGGACGAGGCCGCCGCACTCTGGCACCTGCCCGCGGGCGGGGGAGAGGCCCGCTTCGTCGCCGGCACCCCTGCCGGGATCACCGCCGTCCGGGTGGCCGCCGACGCCGGGACGACGGTGGTGCTCAGCGAGATCTTCCCCGGCACGGACACCTTCGAGGCGGACCGGGCGAAGGCCATCGCCAGGAAGAAGGCAGGCACCTCGGCGTTGCTGTTCGAGGGCTACCCCTACCGCTACTGGGACTCCCCGAACGCGCCGAGGGCCCGGCGGCTGTTCGTCGTCCGGCCGGACGGCTCGCTGCGCGATCTCACCGGCGACTCCGGCACCGCGCTCGTGGCGGACCTGAGCTTCGACATCACCCCGGACGGCCGCACCGTGCTCGCGATCTGGCAGGTGGAGGTCGGCAAGGCCCGCTGCGAACGCACCCTGGTCGCCATCGACGTCGAGACCGGCGAACGCCGGACGCTGCTGAATGAGCCGGACACCTTCGAGCTCGACGTCGTCTGCAGCCCGGACGGCCGCCACGCCGCGGTGACCCGCATGCGGCTGCCGACCACCGATCGCCCCTGGGACATCCAGCTGTGGCTGGTGTCCTTGGCCGATGGCTCGGCGCGGCACGTCGCCCCGGACTTCGGGCAATTCCCCCTGAGTCCACAGTGGACACCGGACGGCCGCGCACTGCTGTTCACCGCGGACGAGAACGGCCGCTGCCCGCTCTTCCGTGTGGAGGTCGGGGCCGAGGTCGACGGCGAGGTCGGCGCAGCGGCGGCCGCCCCGATCCGCCTCTGCGCCGACGGCGCGGTCACCGACCTCCAGTGCGCCCCCGACGGTTCCGCGATCTACGCCCTGCGCTCAACGATGGCGACGCCGCCGGAGGTCGTGGTCCTCGACCCGCACGCCCCCGACCAGACCCCCAAGGTGCTCCACGCCGCGGCGCTGCCGGTCGAACTTCCCGGCCTGCTTCAGGAAGTCCACACCACTGCCGACGACGGCACCGCCCTGCGCGCCTGGCTGATCACCCCGGCGCCAGCGGAGTCCCCGGCGCCGCTGGTGGTCCTCCCGCACGGCGGCCCGGTCCTGTCCTGGAGTGCCTGGTCGTGGCGATGGCAGCCGCAGCTCTTCGCGGCCCGCGGGTACGCGGTGCTGCTCCCGGACCCGGCCCTGTCCACCGGCTACGGCCGCACCATGCTCGAGCGCGGCTGGCAGGAATGGGGCGGCCGCCCGTACACGGACCTCCTCGCCCTCACCGACGCCGCACTGGAACGCCCGGATCTCGACGCCACCCGCACCGCGGTCGCCGGCGCGTCCTACGGGGGCTACCTGACGAACTGGATCATCGGCCACGCCGACCGGTTCCGCTGCGCCGTTTCCCACGCGGGCATCTGGGACCTCCGCTCCTTCCGTCCCACGACCGACGACCTCGGCGAATGGGAGATGTGGTTCGGCGACCCGGCGAAGTACCCGGAGTTCTACACCCAGTGGTCCCCGTCGACCCACGTCGAGCGGGTCACCACGCCGACCCTGGTGACCCACGGCGAGCTCGACTACCGCTGCCCGGTGAGCGAGGGATTGGCCCTGTACGGCGAGTTGCAGGCACACGACGTCGAGAGCGCGCTGCTGTACCTGCCCGACGAGGGGCACTGGGTGCTCAAGCCCGGCAACGTCAAGGTCTGGTACGAAACGGTGCTCGCCTGGCTCGATCACCACGTGCTCGACGAGCCCTGGCAACGCCCGGACCTCGTCTGACGCCCTCAAGCTTGGATGATCCCTGAAGGCCACCTTCACGGCGTAAAACGCCGTGAAGGTGGCCTTCAGGGACCTTGGCCGTGGTCAGGGAAAGACGGCAGGTGGACCCGCCTCGGTCCACCTGCCGCCAGTCGGGGGTCGTCAGCTCACGTGGACGTAGTCGACGACGAGCTGCTGCGGGAACTGGGTGTTGCCGTCGGGGTCGCCGGGCCAGTAGCCGCCGACGGCGAGGTTGAGGATCACGAAGAACGGGTGGTCGAAGACCCAGCGGTTGCCGTTGAGGTCACTGGGTGTGCGGGTCTGGTAGACGTTGCCGTCCACGGACCACTTGATCGAGTTCGGCGCCCAGTCGACGGCGAAGGTGTGGAAGTCGTCGGAGAAATTGGGGCCGTTGTAGCCCGCGCCGATGCCGCCGGAGCCGGAATAACCGGGGCCGTGGATGGTGCCGTGCACCGTGTTCGGCTCGAAGCCGACGTTCTCCATGATGTCGATTTCGCCGCAGTTCGGCCAGCCGTTGGCGCCGATGTCGTCGCCCAGCATCCAGAACGCGGGCCACATGCCCTGCCCGCGCGGGAGCTTCATGCGAGCCTCGACGTGACCGTAGGCCTGGGTGAACTTGCCCGCGGTGTTCAGCCGCGCTGAGGTGTACTCGCACGAGCCGTACCAGCAGTTGTAGTTGCCGGGGTTTTCTTTCTTGGCGGTGATGACCAGGTGGCCCTGGCCGTCCATGGCCGCGTTGTTCGTGCCGCTGGTATTCCACTGGCGTTCGTGGTTGGTCATGTTGTCGCCGGCTTCCTGCTGCCACTTGCCACCGTCGACTCCGCTGCCTGCCGGGCCGTCGAAGTCGTCGGAGAACGCGGCGGCCGGGCTGGCGCCGCCGGAAGGGGCGCTGACCAGCACGGATGCGGCTATCGCCAGGACGGGGATCAGGATGCGGGCGGCACGACGCCAGCGGGGGATTGTGCGCCAGCGGGGGATTGTGCGCCAGCGGGGGATTGTGCGCCAGCGGGGGATTGTGCGCCAGCGGGGGATTGTGCGCCAGCGGGGGATTGTGCGCCAGCGGGGGATTGTGCGCCAGCGGGGGATTGTGAGAGACAACGCTGTCACCTCAGACCGGGGAGTTTGTTGCTGTCGACAACAAACTGTGGATCGCTGTGATACGAGCCACAACCCGGCTGAGGGATATTTTCCCTCTTGTCCCCGGTTCGCTGCCCTTTTACACCCCCGGGCGGCCGATGGTGCTCTCGCGGACTTTCAGCATGAAGGGCGTCTGGACGTCCTGTGGGGGAAACGGGTCGTCGTCGCCCCCGGTGCGACGGCGGATCAGCTCGACCGCCGTCCTGGCGATGGCACCCTTGTCCGGCGCGATGGTGGTGAGCGACGGGACGCTGTACGCGCCTTCGTCGGTGTTGTCGAAGCCGACGAGCGCGACGTCCTCGGGCACCCGCAAGCCGCGTTCGGTCGCGGTGCGCAGGGCGCCGATCGCGAGGAGGTCGTTGAAGCAGAACACCGCGTCCGGGGGTTCGGGCAGCGCGAGCAGCGTCTCCATGGCCTGCGCGCCGTCGCTGCGGTGGTAGGTCATCGCCGTCGCGACGAGCTCGTCCCGCATCGGCAGCCCGGCCTCGGTGAGCGCGGCGCGGTACCCGGCCAGGCGCAGCGCGGCCGTGCCACGGTGCGGGTTCTGGCCGATGGCCGCGATCCGGCGGCGGCCGGTCTCGATCAGGTGCCGCACGGCGGTCTTCGCGGCGAGCACGTTGTCGATGGCGATGTGGTCGATCGGCACGTCGATCGCGTGCTCGCCGAGCATGACCAGCGGGACGCCGCCGGCGAGCTCGGCGAAGTCCTCCGCTTCGAGGGCTTCCGGGCCCACGATGGCGCCGTCGATCATGTGCGGCCCGAGCGAGGCCAGTGTCGAGCGTTCCTGGGCGCGGGTGCCCTGGGTCTGCTCGATCAGCACGTTCCAGTCCTGGGCCCGCGCGGCGGTGATGACCAGCCCGGCGAGTTCGCCGAAGTACGGGATGCTCAGTTCGGGCACCACGAGCGCGATGAAGCCGGTGCGCCCGCGGCGCAGGTTCCGCGCGCCGACGTGCGGCCGGTAGCCGGTCGAGGCCAGTGCCTCCTCGACGCGCCTGCGGTTCTCCGGTTTGACGAACTCATAGCCGTTCACGACGTTAGACACGGTCTTGACCGACACTCCGGCGAGGGTGGCCACATCCTTGAGCGTCGCTGCCATGCACGGCTCTCCTTCACGCTCCGGGTGGCGTTCGTCGGAGTGTAGCCGCGGGAGACAGCTCTTTACAACGTTGTATCGACGAGGTAAAAACGTGGTCAGCTCAAGTCGTGAGTGACTCGGGTCACCTGCCGGCCCGCCGCGCGCTGTCGTTCGTCCAGTCTTTCCGAGGAGTTCCGATGTCCCCATCCACCGTTCCCACCGGTGCCCGAATTGTCCTGGTCACCGCCGCCGTCGCCTCGGTCGCACTGGCCGGGTGCGCCAAGAGCGAGACCACCCCCGCCGCGCCGTCGAGCGGTGGCGGCCCCGCCGCGTCCGCCGCCCCGGCGACCCAGGCGGGCCCTGGCTGCACCATCACCCAGACGGGTTATCCGAAGGTGGATCTCAAGTCCGCGGTGATCGGCTTCTCGCAGTCGGAGAAGGAGGCCAACCCGTTCCGGATCGCGGAGACCCAGTCCATCAAGGACGAGGCCGCCAAGCTCGGCATCGCCGCTGACAAGCTGCTCACCACCAACGCCCAGAGCGACCTCAACAAGCAGATCAGCGACATCAAGTCCCTGCTCGACCGGGGCGCGCAGCTGCTGATCGTCGCGCCGCTGAACTCCGACGGCCTCCAGCCCGCGCTCGACGCGGCGAAGGCGAAGAAGGTCCCGGTCATCACCGTCGACCGCAAGGTGACCTCGCAGCCGTGCACCGACTACCTGACGTTCATCGGCTCCAACTTCGTCGAACAGGGCAAGCGCGCCGCCGACGAGATGATCCGGGTGACCGGCGGCACCGGCAAGGTCGCCATCCTGCTCGGCGCCTCGGGCAACAACGTGACCACCGACCGCACCCAGGGCTTCAAGGACCAGCTCAAGTCCGCGGCCGGGTTGTCGATCGTCGCCGAGCAGACCGGTGAGTTCGACCGGTCCAAGGGCCAGGCCGTGATGGAGCAGCTCATCCAGAGCCACCCCGACCTGACCGCCGTCTACGCCGAGAACGACGAGATGGGCATCGGCGCGGTCAACGCGCTCAAGGCCGCGGGCAAGAACCCGGGCAAGGACGTCAAGGTCGTCTCCATCGACGGCACCCGCAACGCGGTGCAGCTCATCGCGGACGGCAGCTACAACGCGGTCATCGAGTCCAACCCGCGCTTCGGCAACCTCGCGTTCAAGACGCTGCAGGAGTTCGAGGACGGCAAGTCCGTCCCGCCCACCGTGGTCATCTCCGACGACCAGTACGACGAGACGAACGCGGCCCAGAAGGTCGCCAACGCCTACTGAGCGGGGAATGTCCACAATGGAGCAGTCAGTGCTCGGCGCGGTCGGGGTCTCGAAGGAGTTCCTCGGTGTCAAGGCGCTGGACGCGGTGTCGTTCTCGTTGCGGCCGGGGGAGTGCCACGCGCTCGTCGGCGAGAACGGCGCCGGGAAGTCCACCCTGATCAAGGTGCTGACCGGGGTCTACCAGCCCGACGGCGGCGAGATCCGCCACCGCGGCGAGCCGGTCCGGTTCGCCCGGCCGAACGCCGCGCAGCAGGCCGGGATCTCCACGATCTACCAGGAGGTCAACCTCGTCCCGCTGATGAGCGTGGCCAGCAACGTGTTCCTCGACCGCGAGCCGCGCACCCGGTTCGGGCTGCTCGACTGGCAGAAGATGAACACCGGCGCCGCCGAGTTGCTCGTCGGCTACGGCATCACCGGTGACGTCCGGCGGCCGCTCGGCACGCTCAGCGTCGGCGCGCAGCAGATGGTCGCGCTGGCGCGGGCGGTGTCGACCGACGCGCACGTGGTGATCATGGACGAGCCGACGTCCTCTTTGGAGCCGCGAGAGGTCGAGACGCTGTTCTCGGTCATCGACCGGTTGCGGGAACAGGACATCGCGATCGTCTACGTCAGCCACCGGATGGACGAGCTGTACCGCGTGTGCGACCGGGTGACCGTGCTGCGGGACGGGAAACACGTGCACACCGGCGACCTCGCGGACCTGCCGCGGATCGAGCTCGTCTCGATGATGCTCGGCCGGGAGATCGGCGACATCCGCGCGCACGGCGTCACCGGCTTCGGCGAGGACCACCACGCCGACCGGGAACCGTTGCTGCGCGCGGAAAACCTCACCAGTCCACACGCGCTGTCCGACGTGTCGGTGTCCATCCGGCCGGGCGAGGTGGTCGGCCTTGCCGGGCTCCTCGGCTCCGGTCGCAGCGAGACGGCCATGGCGATCCTCGGCGCGCTCCCGCTCAGCGGGGGCCGGGTCCTGGTGGGCGGCAAACAGCTCCCGTCCGGCAACGTCGGCGCCGCCATGCGCGCGGGCATCAGCCTCCTGGCGGAGGACCGCAAGGCCGACGGCATCGTGCCAACGTTGTCAGTGCGGGAGAACATCGTGCTCGCCGCGCTGCCAAGGCTGTCCCGCTTCGGCCTGGTCAGCCGGGCCAAGCAGGACAAGGTCGTGGACATCTTCATGAAACGCCTGCACATCAAGGCGTCCAGCCCGGAACAGAAGGTCGGGGAGCTGTCCGGCGGCAACCAGCAGAAGGTGCTGCTCGCGCGCTGGCTGTGCACCGAGCCGCGGATCCTGCTGCTCGACGAGCCGACCCGCGGCATCGACGTCGGCGCGAAGGCCGAGGTCCAGGCCCTGATCGACGAACTCGCGAAGGAGGGCTTGGCCGTGCTGCTGATCTCGTCGGACATGGAGGAGCTCATCGACGGCGCCGACCGGCTCGTCGTGCTCCGGGACGGCGTCGTGGCCGGGGAGCTCGTCGGCGACCAGGTCAGCGAAGCGAACGTGCTGGCCGCGATCGCGGCGGAAGGGGGCGAGGATGACTGACACCGCTGTCGCGCGGAGCTGGACCAAGGCGCAGGTCGCGGGCTGGCTGCAGGCCTACGGCGTCTATCTCGCCGTCGTGCTGCTGCTCGTGTTCAACCTGGCCTTCACCGACAACTTCCTGTCCGCGGCCAACTTCCGCACCCAGCTCGTGCAGGCCGCCCCGGTCTGCATCGTCGCGCTGGGCATGGCGCTGGTGATCGGCACCGAGGGCGTCGACCTGTCGGTGGGCGCGGTGATGGCGCTCTCGGCCGCGCTCATCCCGCTCTACCTCGGGTACGGCCCGGTCGCGGCGGTGCTCGTCGCGCTGGTGGCCGGGCTCGCGGCCGGGCTGTTCAACGGTTTCCTGGTGTCCTACATCGGGATCCAGCCCATCGTGGCGACGCTGGCGTTGCTCGTCGGCGGGCGCGGGCTGGCGCTGGTGATCGCGCACGGCCAGCTCATCGGAGTCCGCGACCAGAGCTTCCTGACGCTGGGCACCGGCGACCTGCTCGGTATCCCGATCAGCGTGCTGGTCGCCGCGGTGCTGTCAGTCCTCACCGGACTGCTGGTGCGCAGGACGACGTTCGGCCGCCGGATCGTCGCGGTCGGCGGCAACCGGTCCGCCAGTGCGTTGGCCGGGTTGCCGGTGAGGAAGGTGCTGGTCGGCGTCTACGCGCTGTGCGGGGTGTTCGCCGGGATCGCCGGGGTGCTCGCCACCGCGCGGCTCGGGGCCAGCGACCCGGCCGACATCGGGCTGCTGATGGAACTGTCCGCGATCACCGCGGTGGTGGTCGGCGGCACACCGCTGACCGGCGGCCGCGTCCGCATCCTCGGCACCGTGATGGGCGCGGTGCTGATGCAGCTGGTGCGGGCGACGCTGATCAAGCACGACCTGCCGGACTCGACCGCCCAGCTGGTCCAGGCCGCGATCATCGTGGTCGCGGTCTACGTCGCCCGTGAGCGGAGCACCCGATGAGCGTCACCGAAGCCCCCGCGACGGCGCCCGTCGCGGGCGCGCGCCGCCAGCTGATGGCGGGACTTTTGCAGCGCCAGGGCGCGGCGGCCGTGCTGGTCGTCGTCATCATCGTGTCCTGGCTGTCGTTCCCGCGGTTCGGCAGCGCGGACAACCTGCGCGACCTCGCGCTGCAGAGCTCGTTCCTCGCGGTGATCGCGCTCGGCATGACGTTCGTGATCATCACCGGCGGCATCGACCTGTCCGTCGGCTCGGTGTACGCGCTGGGCGGCGTCCTCGCGGCTTACGGCTCCCAGTGGGGTTTTCTGGTCGCGCTGGCGCTTCCGCTGGCGGTGTGCGGCCTGATCGGGCTGATCAACGGGATCCTGGTCGCCCGCACGGGTTTGGCGCCGTTCATCGTCACCCTCGCGTCGCTGCTGTTCGCCCGCGGGCTGCTGCTCGCGATCACCAGCGAGGGTGCGACGACGTACAAGATCAAGGACGGTTCGGCGTTCCTCGAGCTCGGCCGCGGTGAGATTTTCGGCGTCGGCGTCCCGGTGTACCTCGCGATCGTCCTTTTCGGACTCGGCGGGCTGCTGCTGCGGCGCACCAGGTTCGGGCAGTCGCTGTTCGCCACCGGCGGCGCGGAGCAGTCCGCGCTGCTGATGGGACTTCCCGTCGCCCGCACCAAGATCACCGTGTACACGATGAGCGGGCTGCTCGCGGGCTTCGCGGGCGCGCTGACCGCGGCGTACCTGCAGTCCGGGGTCACGGTGATCGGTGTCGGCACCGAACTCGACGCGATCTCCGTGGTGGTGATCGGCGGGACGCTGCTGACCGGCGGCGCCGGCACGGTCATCGGCACGGTGATCGGGGTGGCGCTGCGCAACGTCATCCAGAACATCATCAACCAGATCGGCACCCTGGACAGCAACTACCAGTCGGTGGTCAGCGGCGCCTTCCTGCTCATCGTGGTGGTGATCCAGCGCTGGCTGGCCCGCCCCCGCACCCACCGCTAACCCCCGGGGAGCCCGCATGCTGCGTTATTCGCTGATCCACCCCGAACTGCTGTCCGTGCTGGCCGGAGCGGGCCACGGCAGCCGCGTCCTCATCGCCGACGCCAACTACGCCCACCGGACCAACACCAGCGGGCACGCGCCCGTGATCCACCTGAATCTGCGGCCGGGACTCGTCACCGTCACCGAGGTACTGGAGACCCTCGTCGACGCGACCCCGGTCGAGGCGGCCGCGCTCATGCGGCCGGACGACGGCTCGACCTGCCCGGCCGAGCCGGGCTACCGGACGATCCTCGGCCCGGAAGTCCACTTCGGACAACTCGGGCGGGAGGAGTTCTACCAGGCGTGCCGCGGGCACCAGCTCGCCGCCACGATCGCCACCGGCGATCAGCGGCACTACGCCAACATCCTGCTCACCATCGGCTCACTCCCCGCACCGGAATCCCCGACAACAGGAGAATCTTGATGGCCCACCGAAGTCGCTGGACCGCGTTAGCCGCCCTGTTCACCCTCCTAGTGACCACCGCCAGCGGGGGTGTCGCCTCCGCCGCGCCGTCCGCCGACCCCGGCTGGAAGCGGCTGACACCGCCGCTGACCACACCGTGGACCAACCAGGTGTCGCCCTCGAACGCCCTGCCGGACTACCCGCGCCCGCAGCTCACGCGGGACCGCTGGCAGAACCTCAACGGCGTCTGGCAGTTCGCCGCCGCGACGCCGGGGCAGGCGCCGCCGACCGGCGCTGGCAAGGACCTCGCCGAGCGCATCCTCGTGCCCTACCCGGTGGAGTCCGCGCTGTCGGGCATCATGCGGCACGAGACGCAGATGTTCTACAAGCGCGGCTTCACCGTGCCGAAGGACTGGAAGGTCGGCAAGAACGACCAGCGGCTGCTGCTGCACTTCCAGGCCGTCGACTACGACGCGACCGTGTACGTCAACGGAAAGAAGGTCACGCAGCACACCGGTGGGTACGACGCGTTCTCCGTCGACGTCACCAACGCGCTGACCACGGCCAAGGACCAGGAGATCGTCGTCGGGGTCGCCGACCCGAACGACGCCGGCGGCCAGCCGCTGGGCAAGCAGCGCAAGCCGGGGGACGGCATCTTCTACACGCCGTCTTCGGGCATCTGGCAGACCGTGTGGATGGAGCCGGTCGCGAGCGCGCACATCGACCGGGTCAACCTGACGCCGGACGTGGCGAGCAGCACCGTGGCGGTCAACGCGCTGGTCGGCGGGCCGGTCAAGCAGCGGGTGGAGGCCGTGGCCTACGACGGGAACCGGCCGGTCGCGCGCGTCAGCGGTGACGCGAACAAGCCGCTGAAACTGTCGGTGCCCCATGCCAAGCTGTGGTCGCCCGACAGCCCGTTCCTCTACGACGTCAAGGTGCGTCTCTCCGGCGGTGACGAGGTCGGCACGTACTTCGGCATGCGCTCGGTCAGCATCGCGAAGACCCCGGACGGCAAGAACCGGACGATGCTGAACGGCAAGTTCGTCATGCAGCTCGGCCCGCTGGACCAGGGTTTCTGGCCCGACGGGATCTACACCGCGCCGACGGACTCGGCGCTGAAGTTCGACCTGGTGAAGACCAAGGAACTCGGCTTCAACATGGTGCGCAAGCACATCAAGGTCGAGCCGGACCGCTGGTACTACTACGCCGACAAGCTCGGTTTGCTGGTGTGGCAGGACATGCCCGCGATGAAGACCGGCGTCGAAGCGACCCCCGCCGCGCAGGTGAACTTCGAATCCGAGCTGCACCGCATGATCGACCAGCATTCGAGCTTCCCGTCGATCACCACCTGGGTGCCGTTCAACGAGGGCTGGGGCGACTACCAGGTCGGCCGCATCGCCGACCAGGTCAAGGCGTGGGACCCGTCGCGGCTGGTGAACGCCGAATCGGGCGTCAACTGCTGTGATTCCGAGCCGGACAGCGGCCGAGGTGACCTGTTCGACGACCACTCGTACGTCGGGCCGGGCACACCTTCACCGGATGCGACGCGGGCGGCGGTCGACGGCGAGTACGGCGGTCTTGGTCTCAAGGTCGACGGGCACCAGTTCGACCCGGCGGGCAGTTTCGCCTACGAGATGGAGCCCGACAGCGCGACGCTCACCGCGCGGTACGCGCAGCTCCAGCAGCGGCTGAAGCAGGCCGAGCTGCAGTGTGGTGTTTCGGCGGGCGTGTACACCCAGACGACGGACGTGGAGAAGGAGGTCAACGGCTTCTTCACCTATGACCGTCAGGTGACCAAAATGGACGTCGCGAAGGTGCGGGCGGCCAACGAGGACGTCATCCGTGCCGGGAGTTCGGTGGGCGCTGTGAAGCCGCCCGCCCTGCCGCCGGGCAAGCCGGGGCTGGACGGGATCGACGCGTACGCCTTCGACGAGAACCAGGGCACCGTCGCGAAGGACTCCGCCGGAACGCACGACGCGACCCTGACGGGTGGCGCGGGCTGGACGGCCGGGAAGTCGGGTTCGGCGTTGTCAGCGAAGGGCGACGGCCAGTTCGCCGACACCGGTGCCGCGCTGCTCGACACGACCGGCAACTACAGCGCCGCCGCCTGGGTCAAGTTCGACGACTCCGGTGACGGCACGGTCGGCGGCGCGTTCCAGACGCTCGTCAGCCAGGACTCGACGTCGAACAGCGCGTTCTTCCTGCAGTACTCGGGGCAGGACAAGCGGCTGGCGTTCAGTTTCGTCGGTGCCCGCGCGCTGGCTCCGGCGGCTCCGGCGCCGGGTCAGTGGTATCACGTCGTCGGTGTCCGTGATGCCGCGTCGGGCCAGCTCAAGCTGTACGTCGACGGCAAGCTCGCGGCGACGAAGAACGCCTGCCTCGGCGACGCGTCGACCGGGCACACCGTGATCGGGCGCGGTCAGTACGGCGGGAACCCGGTCGACTACCTCAAGGGCGCGGTCGACCAGGTGCACGTCTACGACCGGGCGCTGTCCGACGCGGACGTCGCCGCGCTGTACACCAGCGGCCACTGAACCGACCCTGGTGAGGGCCCATTTCCGGGCCCTCACCAGTGCGTTGCCGTTGAATGGCGGCCAGGACCCGCAACTCGTCGACGAGTCGTGGTCTCTCGCGCGTAAGACACCACGACTCGTCGACGAGTCGTGGTAGTTGCAGACGCCGGGCGCTAGTACTACAGAGCTAGATCTTTGCGTGTCGGTTCGTGATATCGGCTGCTGGTTGTGCGAGTGTTTGCGTGTGACCATTCCTTCTGCTGGGCGGGCTGGCGTCGCGGGCGGTGCGACTCGGGAAG
>NZ_JAYMZS010000049.1:0-62219 GCF_035828755.1 Amycolatopsis sp. H20-H5
GGGCTCCACACCGAGGTAGTCGGCCCAGCCGCCGCTGACGCCGGTGAGCATCTTGTCGGTCCGGCTGCGGCGGAGCTTCATGGTGGTCTCCGTGGCGTTCGCGCTGTTCGTCATGGACGAATATTCGCCCGGAACCGACCCTGGGCACATCCGGGAACGGCCCGGAGCCAACCCCGGAATCCGACCCTGAGACGGCACTCGGGGTCGCGAAAACGAGGTGCGTGGAGTGGGCCGGGAAAGTAGAACAAGCGCATGGACCACGAGACTCCCGAGTTCGCCGCGCTGGCCGAGGGCGGCACGATCCTGCGCTGCCAGATCGGCTCCGGTCTGCACGGGACCGCCGTGACCGAGCAGGGTGACCGTGACGAGATGGGCATCTGCGTCGAGCCGCCCGAGTACGTCGCCGGGCTGAAACGGTTCGACCAGTACGTCTTCCGGTCCCAGCCGGAAGGCGGCCGGTCGGGCGTCGGCGACCTCGACCTGATCGTCTACTCGCTGCGCAAGTGGATGCGGCTGGCGCTGAACGGAAACCCGACCGTGCTGCTGCCCCTGTTCGCGCCGGAAAGCGAACTCGTGCGGGTCGAGGAGCTCGGGCACGAGCTGAGGGCGCACGCGGACCGGATCATTTCGCGTCAGGCGGCCGCCCGGTTTCTGGGCTACTGCCGCGCGCAGCGGGGGAACCTGCTTGTGCGGCGCGGCATGCCTGCCAGGCCGGAACTGATCGAGAAGTACGGCTTCGACACGAAGTACGCGATGCACATGGTCCGGCTGGGCGTCCAGGGCGTCGAGCTGCTGGAGACGGGCCGGATGACGCTGCCGATGGCCGAGCCGTGGCGCACCTGGCTGGTCGAACTGCGGCAGGGGCGGCACACCCAGGGTGAGGCGCTGGACGCAGTCGTGGAGCTGGAGGACAAGCTCGAGAGGCTGCAGACGACGTCCCCGCTGCGTGAGCGTCCCGACGCCGAGTGGGCCGACCAATGGCTGGTGCGGGCGCACCAAAGGGCGTGGAAGATGACCTGATGACGATCAACGCGAAGGTGGCTTCACTGGGAATCGCGCTGCTGGCGGTGCTGGGTATCGGCACCGCCAGCGCCGCGCCGGACAGCGGGCAAGACGCGCGGAGCAGGTTGGACACGATCACCGCCCGCGGCGAGGTCCGGGTCTGCGGCACCGGGGACTACCGGCCACTGACCTACCGCGACGCGGCCGGGAAGTGGAGCGGTGTCGACATCGAACTCGCCGCGGACCTCGCGCAGCGGCTCGGGGTGCGGCTCACCCTCGTGCAGACGACGTGGAAGGCGCTCACCGACGACGTCGGCACCCGGTGTGACCTCGCGATGGGCGGGATCTCGGTGACGCTGGACCGCGCGAAGAAGGCGTTCTTCACCGCACCGATCATGAAGGACGGGAAGACGCCGATCACCCGGTGCGAGAACGTCCAGCGGTTCGGGACCCTGGCCCAGATCGACCAGCCGGGGGTGCGCGTGGTCGTCAACCCCGGCGGCACGAACGAGCAGTTCGCCGCCGCGAACCTGCACCAGGCGACGATCGTGCGGCACCCGGACAACAACACGATCTTCGACGAGATCCTTGCCGGGCGGGCGGACCTGATGATCACCGACGCGACCGAGACCCGCTGGCAGGCCAACCAGCACCCCGAGCTCTGCGCGGTGCATCCCGATCAGCCGTTCACCTTCGCCGAGAAGGCGTACCTGCTGCCGCGCGGCGACGTCGTGCTGCAGGAGTGGGTGGACCAGTGGCTGCACCTCGTCCTCAACGACGGCACCTACGCGCGGATCGCGAAGCCCTGGCTCGGCTGAACCGTTTGTATCTCGCTTGTACACCCATACCGGACGCTGGGCCTGAAGCAGGTGAGAAAGGACTTCGCATGACAATCAGGCGCATGGCCACCGTGGTGGCGACGCTGGCGCTCGGCCTGGCCGGGGTGCTCGCGGCGGCTTCGCCGGCGAGTGCCGCCGGGCCGCGGCCCAACTTCCAGCTGCCGTTCCCCTGCAACCAGGTGTGGAACGGCAACAACAGCAACTCGAGCGCGCACGTCGGCTGGGAGATCGACTTCAACCGGGGCAGCACGCCGACCGCCGACCTCGGGGACACCGTGGTCGCGGCCGCGGCGGGCAAGGTCGTCATCTCGGCGAACCAGGGTTCGGTGAACGGGTACGGCAACCTGGTGAAGATCGACCACGGTGGCGGCTGGTCGACCTACTACGCCCACCTGCGCGCGCGGTCGGTCGCTCTCGGCGCCCAGGTCTCGCAGGGGCAGAAGATCGGCGAGCTCGGCAACACCTCCAAGCCGGGCAACAACATCACGCCGCACCTGCACTACGAGGTCCGCACCACCGACCAGGCGTACCCGGACAACACGCAGAAGGCGGTCTTCAACGGCACGACCTTCGGCTACCCGATCCAGAACGTCACCTCCCACAACACCTGTGGCGGCGGCGGGAACACCAACCCGTACGACGCCGTCGAGGTCTGCGGCAGCGGCTTCAAGGTGATCGACTCGGCGGCGCTGGGCTCGGCGGGGACGGCGTACCTGCTCTACAACAGTGGCACCGCCGCCAACTGCGTCACGACCATCAAGAGCACCTCGGTCGGCACGGCCAGCGCGGTTTCGGCGTTCCTCGAGGTCCAGGGAGCAGCACGCAAGGCCGACACGGGCAGCTTCGACTACTACGCCGGGCCGGTCAGCGCGGCGGCGGGCAGCAAGTGCGTCAAGTGGGGTGGCTCCGCGGGCTCGGCCACCTACGAGAGCCCGTTCGAGCACTGCGGTTAGTACGCAACTCGTCGACGAATTGCGGTCTCTTGCGCGTGAGAGACCACGATTCGTCGACGAGTCGTGGGTCAGCGGAGGTGCGCGCGGACGCGGCTCAAGCGGTCGAGCCAGCGGGCTCGGGTGTCGGCGTCCGCGGCGACGTAGCCGTAGAGGTCGGGCTCGGGCGCGCGGGCCGGGACCGGCAGGTAACCGTCCACAGGGGACAGTGAACTGGTGCTGACATCCTCGTTCAGCAAGGAAAGCGTGCCGAGCCCACAGGCGTAGTCCAGCTCCGGCAGGGCACCGGCGAGCGCCAGGCCCGCGGCCAGGCCGACGCTGGTCTCGACCGCCGAGGACACGACGCACGGCAACCCGCACGCCTCGGCGACCTCCAGTGCGCGGCGCACGCCGCCGAGCGGGGCGACCTTGAGGACCGCGATGTCGGCGGCGCCGGCCACGGCGACCTTCAGCGGGTCCTCGGCGCGGCGGATCGACTCGTCGGCGGCGATCCGCACGCCGGCGCGCCGGCGCACGGCGGCCAGTTCCTCGATGGTGACGCACGGCTGCTCGACGTACTCCAGCCCGCCCGCGGCCTTGTCCAGGTCGGCGATCGCGCGCAGTGCCGTTTCGACGTCCCAGGCAGCGTTGGCGTCCACCCTGATCGCGCCGCTCGGGCCCAGCGCGTCTCGAACGGCCTCGACCCGGGCACAGTCCTCGGCCAGCGTCGCCCGTTTGTCGGCGACCTTGACCTTCGCCGTCCGGCAACCCGAGTCCTTCACCAGCTCGTACGCCCGCTCGGGGTCGACGATCGGCACTGTCGCGTTGATCTCCACCCGGTCGCGGACCGGCGACGGCCAGCCGCGCTCGCTCGCTTCGAGCGCCGAGGCGAGCCAGGGCGCGCTCTCGGTGTCGGAATAGTCCGCGAACGGGCAAAACTCACCCCAGCCCGCTTCGCCATGGAGCAGAATTCCCTCACGGACGGTGATCTCACGGAACCGTGTGCGCATGCCGATCGCGTAGACGTTCATCACCACCGATCATGCCACTTCGGCGGACTCTGGTATTCGGGTGCCGATTCGGCGGGCAACCAGCAGAATGGGGGTTGTGGCGCTCGACTTCCACGTGCTGGGCCCGGCCGAAGTGCTGGCCGATGGACAGCCGGTGCCCCTCGGGGGCAGCCGGCCCCTGATCGTGCTGGCGGGACTTCTGCTGCGTACCAACCAGGTCGTGTCCGTCGACGAACTCGGCCGCTGGCTGTGGGGCGACGACTCGCGCCGGTCCAAGGGCGCGCTGCAGACCTACATGCTGCGCGTGCGGCGGGCGCTCGGCGACGAGGTGGTGATCCGCACCGAACGCGGTGGCTACCTGCTCGAACTTGATGAGAGCTCCCTGGACCTGACCCGCTTCCGTGCTTTCGCGGCGCAGGGGCGCCACGCAGTCGAGCGGGGAGAGCTGCGCCACGGTGCGAGCCTCTTCGCCTCGGCGCTGGCCGAGTGGCGGGGCCCGGTGCTGCTGAACGTCGACTCCGACACGCTGCTGCTCGACGAAGCCGGCCAGCTGGCCGAAGAGCGGCTGCGGGTGCGTGAGCAGTGGGCGGGCACGCAGCTCGCGCTGGGCGACTACGCCACCGTGATTCCCGAGCTGACCCGGCTGAGCCGCGAGAACCCGTTGCGCGAGCGCCTCCACGAGCAGCTGATGATCGCGCTGCACCGGACCGGCAGGCAGGTCGAGGCGCTGGCCGTCTACCAGGAGATCAGCTCCGTGCTGAATGGCGAACTGGGCCTTGACCCGGGGCCTTCGCTGCAGCGCTCGCGCCAGTCGATCCTCACCGGGCAGGAGCCGAGCGAGGTCGCCGTCGACGCCGGGCTGGCCCGCTACCGGCTCGGCGCCGAGCCGCTGACCCCGCGGCAGCTGCCCGCCGATCTGCGCGCCTTCACCGGGCGGGAGCTCGATCTCAAGGCGCTGCACGCACTCGTGCCCGAGGCGCTCGACACGACGACCTCGACCCCGATCGCGTCCATCGAAGGTATGGGTGGCATCGGGAAGACGACGCTCGGAGTCCATTTCGCGCACGAGGTGGGGGACCGTTTCCCCGGCGGCCACGTGTATCTCAACCTGCGCGGCAACGGCCCCGGTGAGCCCGTCGAGCCCGCGGCCGCGCTCGAGAACATGCTCACCTCGCTGGGCGTGCCCGCCGACCAGATCCCCGGCGACCTCGACGGCCGCGCGGCGGCCTGGCGCACCCACAGCGCGGGACGTCGGCTGCTGATCCTGCTCGACAACGTCAACAGCACCGAACAGGTGCGGCCGCTGCTGCCGGGGCCCGGCTGCCTGGTGCTGGTGACCAGCCGCTGGCAGCTGCGGGCGCTGGTCGCCACCCACGGCGCGCGGCGCGTCGCGCTGGAGGAGCTGGCCGAAGAGGACGCCGTCGCCCTGCTGGTCTCGACCATCGGGGTGGAACGTGTCAGCGGGGACTGTTCGGCCGCGGAGCGTTTCGTGCGGTACTGCGGCGGCCTGCCGCTGGCCATCCGCATCCTCGCCGTGCGCGCCGCGCAGTTCCCGGACGTTTCTCTGGCGGACTTCGTCTCCGGGCTTGAACGTGACCAGGACCGGCTCAGCTCGTTCGACCTCGTCGATGGCGACGAGACCAACATCCGGGCGGTGTTCGCCTCGTCCTACCAGGCCTTGCGGCCCGAACCCGCCCGGCTGCTGCGGCTGCTCGGCCTCTCCACCGGGGTCGATTTCAGCGCGCCCGCGGCGGCCGCCGTCGCGGGTGTGGACCTCACGCAGGCCCGGCTGAGCCTGGCGAAGCTCGCGTCCGCCCACCTGATCGGGCAACCCCGGCCGGGCCGGTTCCAGTTCCACGACCTGATCCGGGCCTATGCCGGAGAGCTTTCGGAGCACGTCGACGACGAAGCCGACCGGCGGGCGGCGCTCGACGGCATGCTCGACTGGTACCAGGCCTCCGCGCTGAATGCTTCGCGGATCCTGCGGCCGGAGCGCTACTACCGGCTCGTCGACCGCCAGGGCCCGGAGGGGCTGGGATTCGGCGGCTACGACCAGGCATTGGACTGGCTCGACGAAGAGAGCCCGAACCTCGTCGCCGCCGTGCACCTCGCCCACCGGGATGGGCGGTACGAGGTCTGCTGGCAGCTGGCCTGGCTGCTGCAGCCCTACTTCCTGATCCGGACCAGGCTGGACGACTGGCGTTCGGTCTGTGAGCTGGCCCTGCTCGCCGCGCGCGCCGACGGGAATCGGCCAGGCGAGGCCGCCATCCTCAGCAGCCTCGGTGTCGCGAACGGTGTCGCCCGCGCTTTCACCGAGTCCATCCGCTATCTGCGGCAGGTGCTGGAGATCCAGCTGGAACTCGGCGAGCGCGAAGGGGCCGCGCGAGCGCTCTACAACCTCGCGCTGGCCGCCTACAGCGACGCGGACTTCGCCCTCGCCCACGAATGGGGTACCGAGGCGCTCCGTATCGTGCGGGAGCTGAACCTGGGCAACTTCGAGGCGGACGTGCTCCAAGGGCTCGGCGCCATCTGCGTCGCGCAGGGCGAATTCGTGCAGGCTCTCGATTTGGTCGACAGCGCGCTCGCCATCTGGGAGCGCGACGGGGCCAGCGAAGCGGTGCGATTCGGCCTGGAGACGCGGGGGGGGGGGGGGGCGCGCTGATCGGGCTCGGCCGCGCCGAAGAGGGCATCCGCAGCGAGGAACTGGCGGTGGAAATGCACTTCGCCCGCAGCGAGCTCTACGAGGCCGCTTCCGTGCTGACGCAGCTCGGCACCAACCACCTCCGCCTGGGCAGCCCGGTGCTGGCCAGGGAGCACTGGCTGCGTGCCGTCCGGCTGCTGACCGAACTTTCGCATCCCTACGCCGACGAGGTCCGCGCGAAACTCGCCGCCCTCGTGGCAGGCCCGGCCTGAGCTCCGGGGCTCAAGCGGGCGGCCGGCGCGCTGACCCCCAGTGACAGCGCGCGGGCCGCCTGCGCCCGCACCAGTACTCAACCGAACCCCGCTCACTGGCCGCTGACTGTAATCAGTAAGCGCTTGCTCAGCTTGTGATCGAGCGATCACGATCCGGCGTTTGGCGGGCTGACGCCGGGCTTGTGCACCAGGGACACCGCGTCCCGTGGCGCCCTTGCCTTGGCGTCGTCGAAGTAGACGTAGCGACTCCGCCAACCGTTCCAACGCCGGGCGACGATCTTCGACGTCCACTCGTTCAGGGCCGTTTCCCCGCAACCATTCGCGAAGCAGCGACAGAGCTCTTTCTGGTGCCTGGTCACGAGGATCCGTTGAGCTCGGCTTTGCGAGGTGCCCCCGCGCAAGGCCGAGCCGGGTTCTCAGGCCCATGAGAACCGCCAATGCCGGGCCTGGACCAGCCCCGAGGCGAACTCGCGCAGGTTTCCGGGCTGGTTGGTGAACGTCGGCAGGCTGAACGCTCGGTGCTCGGCGGCCACCGCCAGCGCGCGGGCCTGGCTGCGCGGCGGCGCCGAAACGGAGAGCTCGAGGGTGTCGAAGCCCAGCACGATCAGCGTCGCGCCGAAGCGTTCCTCCCAGCTGCGCAGCACCGCGGACAGCTCGGCCACCCGGTCGGTCGACTTGATCATGCCCGTCCAGCCCAGGAGCGCCGGGATGTCGGCGGGGCGCTCGGTCTGGACAAGGCCGAGCCGGTGCGGCGCGCGGGCGGCCAGTATCGAGCCGGTGTTGCCCGCCTCTGCCAGCGGATCCGCCTTGCGCGAGGACGAGGGCCTGCGCGCCAGGCCGGGGAACTGGGCGCCGAACGGCCGCAGGCACGCGCCGTCACAGCAGGAGACGTCCCACCAGCGCTCGAGCGCCGCTCCCGGCTCCACCGAGGCGACCTTGTGCTCCGCGGGGGCGAGCCTGCCCCTGTCGTCGATCCAGTCCTCGCCGTTCGCGGCGAAGCGCTGGTCGTGCGGGATGAGCACCGGCCACAGGCCGGAGCGCTCGAACTCGGCGACGCAGGTCAGGTACCTGCCCGGCTGGCTGAGCGGCTCGTCGGACACCCAGATCCGGCCGTGCCACCGCCCCGGCGGCAGGGTCTGGACCGGTGGGGTACCCGGGCGGAACGGTGCGATGGTCATGTCTTCCCCTCGAACTGGTGTTCGGTAGCGTTCTTCGAACAGTAGTTCGAGGGTCCGACAGTTTCAACGTCGTTCGGGCCGGGGGAGGGGCGGGCATGCCGTTCTTCCTGGAGACTTTCACCCAGAAGAATTAGTCGAGGGCGAGGAGGCAGTGGTGCTCGAAGGACAGGCGTTGGTGCTCGGCGGCGGCGGGGTCGCCGGGATCGCGTGGACGACGGGGCTGCTGGCCGGCCTCGCCGAGGGCGGCCAGGACGTCACCGGCGCGGATCTGCTCATCGGCACCTCGGCGGGGGCGGCGGTCGCCGCGCAGCTCGGCAGCGGCCTCTCCCTCGACGAGCTGTTCGCCCGCCAGACCGAACCTTCCTTACAGGCCAAGGAAATCCCGGCCGAACTCGACCTGGAGGACTTCGCCGCGGCATTCGGCACGGCGCTCGAGGGCGTGACCTCGGTGGACGAAATGCGTCGTCGTGTCGGCGCCTTCGCGCTCGCCGCCGACACAGTGCCCGAAGCGGATCGCCGGGCCGCGGTCGCGACGCGGCTGCCCTCGCCGGAGTGGCCGGAGCGGCGGATGATCCTGGTCGCCGTCGACGCGAGGACGGGCGAGCCCCGCCTGTTCGACAAGACTTCCGGGGTCGCCCTGATCGACGCGGTGGCCGCGAGCTGCGCGGTGCCAGGCATCTGGCCGCCGGTGACGATCGGCGGCGAGCGCTACGTCGACGGCGGTGTCCGCTCGCCCCACAACCTCGACTACGCGGCCGGGGCGGCGGAGATCGTGGTGATCGCGCCGATGGGCGTCGACGCACCCTTCCCGGCGGACAAGCCGTTGGACGTCCTCGCCGACGAGCTGCGTGCGGGCGGTGCGAAAGTGACTCTCGTGGTGCCGGACGAGGCTTCTGTCGCCGCCATCGGCCCGAACCCGCTCGACCCCGGCACGCGGCTTCCGGCCGCCGAGGCCGGGCGGGCGCAGGGGCGGGGTTTGACGCTCGGCGACGCGCCGTGAAGGCTCCCTTCAGTGATCGCCCAAGTCCCTGAAGGGAGCCTTCACGGCGTTAGACGCCGTCAGGCCCGTCGCCGACGAGGCGACGGGCCTTAGAAGACAGTGGCCTTCGGGGACCGTCGACGCGGGGTCTCACTCGGTGGGCGGGAGGGGGCGCATCAGGTCGTCGGCGTCGACGATCCGGTACGCGTAGCCCTGCTCGGCGAGGAAGCGCTGGCGGTGGGCGGCGTACTCGGTGTCCACCGTGTCGCGGGAGACGACCGAGTAGAAGTGCGCCTGGCGGCCGTCACCCTTGGGGCGCAGGAGGCGTCCGAGGCGCTGGGCCTCCTCCTGGCGTGAGCCGAACGTCCCGGAGACCTGGACGGCCACCGAGGCCTCCGGCAGGTCGATCGAGAAGTTGGCCACCTTGGACACCACCAGCGTGGTGACCTCGCCGCGGCGGAACTTGTCGAACAGCTCCTCGCGTTCCTTGTTGCGGGTGGAGCCCTGGATGACCGGGGCGTCGAGCTCGTCGCCGAGCATCTCCAGCTGGTCGAGGTACGCGCCGATGACCAGCGTCGGCTCGCCCTTGTGCTTCTCGACGATCGACTTGATCACCTTGGTCTTCGTGTACGCCGTCGCGGCCAGCTTGTACCGCTCCTCGGCTTCGGCCGTCGCGTACTGGAGGCGCTCGTTGTCGGTCAGTGTCACGCGGACCTCGGTGCACTCGGCGGGTGCGATCCAGCCCTGTGCCTCGATGTCGCGCCACGGGACGTCGTAGCGCTTCGGGCCGATGAGGGAGAACACGTCGCCCTCGCGGCCGTCCTCGCGCACCAGCGTGGCGGTGAGGCCGAGCCGTCGGCGGGACTGCAGGTCCGCGGTCATCCGGAACACCGGCGCGGGCAGGAGGTGGACCTCGTCGTAGACCACCAGGCCCCAGTCACGGGAGTCGAACAGCTCGAGGTGGCGGTACTCGCCCTTGGTGCGGCGGGTGATCACCTGGTAGGTGGCGATGGTGACCGGCCGGATCTCCTTGCGCTCGCCGGAGTACTCGCCGATCTCCTCCTCGGTCAGCGACGTCCGCGCGATGAGCTCGCGCTTCCACTGCCGTCCCGCGACGGTGTTGGTCACCAGGATCAACGTCGTGGCCTGCGCCTGCGCCATGGCCGCCGCGCCCACCATCGTCTTGCCCGCGCCACACGGCAGCACGACGACGCCGGAGCCGCCCGCCCAGAACGCCTGCGCGGCTTGGCGCTGGTACTCACGCAGCGTCCAGTCGCTCTCGTCGAGCGAGATCGGGTGCGCTTCGCCGTCGACGTACCCGGCGAGGTCCTCCGCGGGCCAGCCGACCTTCAGCAGCGCCTGCTTGAGCCGCCCGCGCTCGGACGGGTGAACGATCACCGTGTCCGGGTCGATCCGGTCGCCCAGCATCGGGCTGATCTTCTTGTGCCGGAGGATCTCTTCGAGCACCGCGCGGTCGGTGGTGGACATCACCAGCCCGTGCGCGGGGTGGTTGGCGATCTGGAGCCTGCCGAACCGGCCCATCGTGTCGACGATGTCGATCAGCAGCGGCTGCGGCACCGGGAACCGCGAATAGCTGGTCAGCGCGTCGACGACCTGCTCGGCGTCGTGCCCTGCCGCACGCGCGTTCCACAAGGCCAGCGGCGTGATCCGATAGGTGTGGATGTGCTCTGGCGCACGCTCGAGTTCGGCGAACGGCGCGATGGCGATCCGCGCGTCTTCGGCCTGTCGGTGGTCGACCTCGAGGAGCACGGTCTTGTCGGATTGGACGATCAAGGGGCCATCGGTCACCATCCCTTTATACGTTCCGCGGGGCGGACCCTCCCACCTCGGTGCCACTGGTGGAAAGATGTGGGGCGCAACTGGAGGGGGCATCTTGACCACACCTACGCCCGAAGAGCCACCGCGCGAGGACAATCCGTTCCGCGCGCCGGACTTCGAGACGGCCAGTCCGGCGGTGCCGCAGTTCACCACCACCGGCGGCTACCCCATGGCCATGCCGCCCGTTCCGGCGCCGCCGCCCGTGCGCCGGGTGGGCACCGCCGCGAAGGTCTGGATCGGCGTCGGCCTCGCCGTGGCGCTGGGGGTCGGCTCGCTGAGCGCGTTCGGCGTCGCCGCGCTGGGGACGCTGGGGAGTGGGCCGAGCAGTGGCAGCTGCCTGTATCTGTCCGATGCCGGTAGCGACTCTCAGACGTTTCACAAGCTGAGCTGCGAGGACGACCGGGCGACTTACCGGGTCGACAACGTTCAGGGGGCGTATACGTCCTGTATCGGGTCGGACTACGTGCGGTTTCGGATCTATGACAGCCGCAACCGGCCCACGTCCAGTCTTTGCCTGGCGCTGAATGTGCGGACCGGGGATTGTCTGACGCACGTTGATGACGAGACCTCGGTCGCCAAGGTGGGTTGCGGGAGTGCCAACGCCGAGGCCCGGGTGACTGTTCATGACGGAGTGAGCCGGGAGACCGTTTGCGGGGAGAGGGATGTCCCGCTGGTCTACGCCGGGCCGCCGGAACGGACCGTCTGTTTGCTGCCCACCGGCGAGAACATCTAGTTTGACTGCCCCTGAAGGCCACCTTCACGGCGTTTTACGCCGTGAAGGTGGCCTTCAGGGGCATTTGGCTGGGGCGCCGAACCAGTGGGCCAGGGCCGGGGTGGGGTTTGTGTGGCCCGCCCAGCTGAGGTGGCCGTCGGGGCGGATCAGGTAGAGGTCGTGGTGGGTCGTGGTTGTGGTGCGGATGTGGTTTACGCGGTCCTGGTAGCCCTGGGGGATTTCGTGGTTGCCCAGGTCCAGAAGCAGGGGGCGGCCGTCGTGCATGAGGGCTGACAAGGGGCCCGTGGCCAGGTCGAGGTCGGGCATACGGAGGCCGAGGAGCGGGTGGTCCGGCGCTGTGGGCATGGGGTGGCGGAGGTCCAGGCCGGACAGGAGGCCCGTGATGTGCCGGTTGGCTTCCGGCCCGCGTAGTAGGTCTATGAAGATTTCTCGTAGCGCCTCGGTGTTCTCGGTGCGGTTTGGCGCGGTGAAGACCCGCTGGGCCGCCGTGTGGTGCAGCGTGCGGGCGGCCGCCGGGTGGCGCTCGGTTTCGTAGGTGTCCAGCAGGCCGGTGGGGGCGGTGCCGTGGAGGGTCGCGGCCAGTTTCCAGCTCAGGTTGAAAGCGTCCTGCACGCCCAGGTTGAGGCCCTGGCCGCCGAGTGGCGGGTGGATGTGGGCCGCGTCGCCCGCGAACAGGACGCGGTGGTGGCGGTAGTGCTCCAGCTGCCGTGTGGCGTCGCTGAAGCGGCTGGCGGCGTGGACCTCGCCGAGCCGGGTTTCGTCGCCATAGAGCGCTGTCAGGGCCGTGCGGACCTCTGTCTCGGTGATCGGGGCATCGCGTCGCGGCTGGTCCGCTGTCGACGAGCCGAACACGAAACGGTGACCCCCTTCGGGTAGCGGGGTGAGCATCGCCCAGTGTCCTGGTACCTGGCGGGTGACCTCGCTGAAGTGGTTGGCCTGCTTCGGGACCAGTTCGGACGTCGTTTCCAGGGTGAGGTGGGCCATGGTCGCGACGTAGGTTTCGGTGCGGCCGGGGAACTCGAGGCCGAGGAGCTTGCGGACGGCGCTGTGGCCGCCGTCACAGGCCACCAGGTACCGGCTGCGGAACTCCCTCCCGGCCCGGACGGTGACCCCGGTTTCGTCCTGTTCGACGCCGGTCACCTCTCGTCCGCGCAGGATCACCGCGCCGTGTTTCACCGCCTGGTCCTCAAGCACTCGCTCGAGCTGGGCCTGCGAGGTGCGTGTGACGCGCGGGTGCCGCGTTCCCCAGGCCTCGTAGTCCAAGGGGACCGGCAGACCGGCGAAGTGCCCTACCGGCCCTTCGCCGTCCGGTAGGCGGGCCATCAGGCCTCGGAGATCGAGCAGTTCGGCCGTTCTCGGCTGGAGGCCGACGGGTCTCGGGATGTCCTGGCCGGTTCGGGACTCCAGGACGGTGACGGTGATTCCGGCCAGCGCCAGTTCGGCTGCGGTGGCCAGGCCGGTCGGCCCGGCGCCGATGATCAGTACCTCGCTCATGAGCTAAAAGTATACCAAGTGCAAAAAACAACCAAGTGCGAGTTTGTTAGCTTCCGGTCGCGCTGGGGAGCAGGGACTGCACGTCGAGACGACCCGGCAGCACGCTCGCGTTGTGCATCAGGTCGGCCACGCGCTGCAACCGGATTCCGTTGAGGGACGCGGGATACGAGCCGAGCGAGATCAAGGACGACGTCGTCGAGTCGATGTCGGAGAATTGCGGCAGCGCGTCGCGCACCAAGGCCGGGTCGGCCGCGCTCGCCTGCGCCTGTCCGAGCACTTTGCGGAACGCGGCCAGCGTCCGGGGATTGGTCTGCGCGAAGATCCCGGTCGACGCGTAGCTCGACATCGGGAAGTCCAGTGTCGCGCCGCGCGCGCCGTCGGCGAGGATGTGCGCGCCGAGTTCCTTCTCCGCGCGGGTGATGTACGGCTCGACCATCCAGGCCGCGTCCGCGTCACCCGCCTGCAGCGCCTGCGTCATCTGGTCGAACGGGCGCTGGACGAACTGGATCCGGCTCCGGTCGACGCCCGCGGTGCCCAGCACCGAGCGGGCGGCGAGCGCGCCCACGTCGTCGAGCATGTTCACCGCGATCTTCGGCGCTTTCTTCGCCGCCGGGTCCGTGTAGTCCGAGCCGCGAAGGGTGATGAGCGCCATGGTGTTGCTGCCCGAGGTGTACGCCTCGCCCTGCACCTGCAGTGCCGTCCCCGCCGCGGCCGCGCGGAACATCGAGACGTCGCTCGCGAAGGCCACGTCGACCTGGCCCGCCGCCAGCTTGTCCAGGCCGTCGCCGGAGCCGAGCTCGACCAGTTCCACCCGCAGGCCCGCCGCGCCGAACCGGCCGCTCGCCGCCGCGATCCGCAGCGGGGCCGTGTCGATGGGATTGCCCACTCCGACCCGCAGGGTCGCTCGCTCGAGCGGTGGTGACGCTGTGGAGTCGCCGCCGGAGAACAGTCCGCACCCCGCGGTGGTCAGAAAGGCGACTACCAGCGGAATCGCCAGTTTTCGCATGTTCACCAGCTCTCACGTACCGAGAGAATGTGCTCCGTGTGCTGGAGCTTACGGTCCGCTGCCCATACGATCGCGGTCAGCGCCGTCCCACAGTAGAGCGGCTGTCGAATCTTCTCGAACGTCACTACCGTCCAGTAGGTTCGAGTCGATGATCCCCAATGCCGGCCGCGGGTGAGGTCCCGCGGTGGAAAAGGAAGCCAGGTGACCCGTCGCGACAAGCGTCCCCCTCAGGGCGACGCGGCGGATCCGCATGCCGGTCAGAACGCCGGTGGGAACTGGCGCCTGCGCAACTGGCGGCTGCGCACGAAGCTCTTCGCCGTCCTGCTCATCCCGGGGCTGGCCGTCATCGCGCTGGTGGGCCTGCGCGTCAACACCGACCTGGGCGACGCGCAGCAGCTCGCCGAGTTCGCCACCCGCGGCCGGGTCGACAGCACGACCGCCGAGGTGCTGCACCAGCTCCAGCGCGAACGCGACCTGACCGTCCGGTACGTCGCCGGTGACCGCAAGGGCGAAATCGCGGAGCTGCTCAGCCAGCGCCAGCGGGTCGACGGGTCGATCGGCACCTTCGAGCGCACCCTCGCCGACAGCCGCTCCCGCCTTTCCGCGGACGCGGCCAAGAGCCTGCAGCAGACCGACGATCGCCTGCGGGTGCTGGGCGGGCTCCGGTTCTCCGCGGAGCATTCGGCATTC
The DNA here is from genome assembly GCF_035828755.1 of Amycolatopsis sp. H20-H5. Lineage (NCBI taxonomy): Bacteria > Bacillati > Actinomycetota > Actinomycetes > Pseudonocardiales > Pseudonocardiaceae > Amycolatopsis > Amycolatopsis sp. H20-H5. The sequence goes on from NZ_JAYMZS010000049.1 coordinate 14,613, forward strand.
CCCGCCGACGCCGTGCTGCGCTCCTACAGCGAGATGATCTCCGGCCTGCTCGACATCGGGGACTCGACCGCCGCCGACGTCACCTCCCCGGAACTCGCCCGCTTGCGCCTGGCGGGCAACGCGCTGGCCAGGATCAAGGACCAGATGTCGGTCAAGCGGGCGATCATGGCCGAGGCGCTGGCACAGGGGGACCTCGGCCGCGACCGCACGCGAGCGCTGCTGGGCGCCGAGGCCGAGCTCGCCGCCGCGCAGAACGACTACCGCACCTTCGCCACCCCTGACCAGGAGCGGATGTACGACGACACGGTGATCGGGCTGGTCGTCGACATCGGCAACGACATGGTCGAGTCCGCGCTGACCCGCGCCGAGAACGACCAGGGTCTCGCCGGGCTCGATCCCAACCAGTGGGACACCGCCGCCACCTACACGGTCAACCTGGCCCACCAGGTGCAGCAGGCGCTGCTGGTCCAGCTGCAGGAGAGCACGGACAGGCTCGCCGCGCGGGCCAGGATGTCCGCGATCTGGGACGGCGGCATCGTGCTCGCGGTGCTGCTCGTCGCCGGGGTGCTGTCGGTGATCATCGCGCGGTCGCTGCTCAAGCCGTTGCGGATCCTGCGCCGCAGCGCGCTGGAGGTCGCCGAGCACCGGCTGCCCGCCGCCGTGCAAGGCCTGCTGACCGATCCCGAACCGGAGCCGGAGAAGCTGCGCAAGCGCCTCGCCATCGCGCCGGTGCCGGTGTTCAGCCGCGAGGAGGTCGGGCAGGTCGCCAGGGCCTTCGACGCGGTGCACGGGGAGGCCGTGCGGCTCGCGGGCGAGCAGGCGATGCTGCGGGAGAACGTCAACGCGATGTTCGTCAACCTCTCGCAGCGCAGTCAGGATCTGGTCGAACGGCAGCTGTCCGTGCTCGACCGGATGGAGGCGGGCGAGCAGGACCCGGACACCCTCGCCGGGCTGTTCGAGCTCGACCACCTCGCGACGCGGATGCGGCGCAACAGCGAGAACCTGCTGGTGCTTTCCGGCAGTGACCTGGTGCGGGAGGACTCCGGGCCGGTGGTGGCCGACGAGATCGTCGGCGCCGCGCTCTCGGAAGTCGAGCACTACCAGCGCATCGAGCTCGCCCCGGCGCCACAGCTGGCCGTGCGCGGCGCGGCGGTGAACGACCTCGTGCACGTGGTTTCGGAGCTGCTGGAGAACGCCACGAGGTACTCCGGCGAGCACACCATGGTGAGCGTCGACAGCGCCGAAACCGCCGGCGGCGAATGGCGGATCAACATCACCGACCGCGGCGCGGGCATGCCGCAGGCGGAGATCGACCGGACCAACTTCCGGCTGGCGAACCCGCCGGACGTCGACGTCGAGGTGTCGCGCCGGATGGGTCTGTACGTCGTCGCGACGCTGGCCAAGCGGCACCACATCGACGTCCGGCTGCACCCCGCAGACGAGGGCGGCCTCACCGCCAGCGTGGTCGTGCCCGCCGAGCTGATCGTCGACGCCCCGCCCGTCGAGTTGCCGCCGCTGCCGCCGGAACCCGCGCCCGCCCTCGCCGAAGAGTCCCCGGACCTGTTGGCGCCCCTCGCGCCGCTGCCCGCGCTGGAGCCCGACCCGCAGCCGGACAACGACGAGGAATCGCCGTTCATGCCGGTCCTCGACCCCGGCCCGCTCCGGCGCGCGCCCGTGGTGGCACGCGACGCCACCCCGGACTGGCCGACCGACGAGGAAGAGGCGCACGCCCTCGAGTTCGACGCGCCCACCGAGCGGATGCCCGCCTTCCGCGACGTCCTTTCGCAGTGGTTCGAGGCGGGGGAATCCGGCGAGATCCCGTCCCTCCCGTCGGCGCCGCACCTGCCGCCCACGCTCGAAACCGCGCCCGTGCCGGAGCCCGTACCGGTTCCTGAGCCCGCCTCCGCGCCCGCGTCTGTGGTCCTGCCGCCGCCGGAGCCGGTGACGCCGCCCGAGCCGCCCACGGAGCCCAAGCTGGTTCCCGTGGCGAAACCGGAACCCGCACCCGCGCCACCGCCCGAGCCTGTCGCGCCGCCTGAGCCGTCCATAGAGCCGCCTACGGAGCCCAAGCTGGTTCCCGTGGCGAAACCGGAGCCCGCGCCTGCCCCGCCGCCGGAGAAAGCGCCGGTCGCGGAGCCGGAGCCGAGCTGGCCGACTCCGATCGAGCTGGAGCAGGAGGACGGCGCCGAGGACACCTGGCCGTTCCTCCCGAGGGCGGTACCGCCTGCCCGTTCGACGGACGACCCCCGTCCCTCGAAAGCCGCGGGGGAGCGGCCGATACTCTCGCTTTCCCCCGAGGCGGTGCGCGAACGGATGACGAGCCTGCAGGGCGGCGTCCGGCGAGGCCGCCACGCGCGGGGGGACGACGCTCCGCCCGCCTGACGGCCGGACGTCACCACTGCTGTTTTTCAGTCGAGAATGGATGAGGCATGAGCTCGAAAACCGGTCTGCTGGAAGTGATCGCGCTCGGCGCCGCCGACGCGGAACGCGCGCAGGCAGGCGGTGCCGACCGGCTCGAACTGGTCGCGGACATGGCGCAGGACGGGCTCACCCCGGCACCCGAAGTGGTCCGCGACGTGTTGTCGGCGACCGATCTCCCGGTACGGATCATGTTGCGGGACAACGGTTCCTTCGCCGCAGGCGATCTGGAGGGCCTGCGCAAGGAGGCCGTCCGGCTGAGGGAGGCCGGGGCACGCGAGTTCGTCTTCGGCTTCCTGGACGCGGACAGCGAGATCGACGTCGAGTCGGTCCGCACGCTCGCCGATGAGCTCGGCGGCCTGCCCTGGACGTTCCACCGCGCGATCGACCGCACCCGCGACCCCCTGCGGGCCTACGGCCAGCTCGCCGAGCTCGGCTGCGACACGGTGCTGGCCGCCGGTCACCCGAGCGGCGTCGGCAGCGGACTTTCGGTGCTGCAGGAGTTCGTCCGGCGCCCCGGCCCGCAGCTGCTCGTCGGCGGCGGCCTGCGCGCGGAGCAGGTCCACCTGTTGCGCGCCGGTGGCGTCCGGGCGTTCCACGTGGGCAGCGCGGTCCGGCCGGGTGGCTGGGAGTCCGATGTGGACATCGACGCCGTCCGCCGGTGGGTCGAGCTCGTCAAGTCCTGATCCTTGCGGCTTCGCAGGCTCGGCATCGTTCGTGCCGGACGGTCTTGCCGGTGCGATCCCGGCCGTAGAGGGGGAAACACGGCGTGCCGCACGCCGAGACGTAGATGAGCCCGAGCCGCAGTTCGCCCTTGCCGACGTAGTGGGCGACCCGGCGCCGCCCCGCCGGTCGGCCCGCTTCCGGGATCCAGCCGTGCTCGGGCAGGAGACCGGCCGCGACGCGGTCGAGTTCGTCGGCGTGGGCGCGCAGGGCCGAGCCGAGTTCGTCGAGCCGCTCGCCGAGGTCGCGCCAGCCGTCCGCGCGGGACACCGAACCGGTGAGCCAGTGGGCGTCTTCGGGTAGCGTCGCGGCGAGGTCGTGGATGCGGTCGTACAGGGACTCCTCGGAGTCGCTTGTGCCCATGGTCGCCGAAGGTCCGTCTTGCAAAAACGCAGGGCAAACGGGCGATCGCCCGGACGGTTCAGTCGGTGGCCGGTGACACAATGCGCACATGAAGGCACTCATAGCGACACCCCGGGCGAGAGCGCTGGGTGGTGCGCTGCGCAGAGCGCGTCTGGCGCGCAAGTTCGGGCAAGGTGAGCTGGCCAGGCTGCTGGAGATCCCCGGGCCGGATCTTTCGCACTGGGAACGCGGGACGCGCTTGCCCAAGGTGGAGGACGTGTCGGCGATCCTCGCGTGCCTGCGGGTCACCGGCGACGAAAAGCAGCGGCTGCTCGACCTCGCCCGCAACGCCCGCGAGCCGAACTGGTTCGAGCGGAGTTACCCCGACGCGCCGCAGGCGTTGACCGCTTTCATCGAGTACGAGCGTGATGCCGCGGCGGCCTTCGCTTGGGAGCCGATGCTGATCCCCGGATTGCTGCAGACCGCCGACTATGCGAGAGCGATCTTCGCCTATGAGAAATTGAAGCCCGCCGAGGTCGAGCAGTGGCTGATGATCCGGCTGGGCCGCCGAGACGTGTTGAGCGGCCACGATGCTATGGGGTACAGCTTGCTGCTGGGCGAGGTCGCGCTGCGTCAGCGGATTGGTGGTGACGCTGTCATGGCCGAGCAGCTTCGGCACTTGCTTGCGGTCTCACAGTTCAGGAACCTCGCTCTGCGAATTGTTCCCATTGGCGAAGGATTCCACCCGGGTCTCAGCGGCGCTTTCGTCATTTACGACTTCGCCGACCTGCAACCCATCGTCTTCGTCGAACACCATCGAGGCTGCGCCTACATCTATGATGAACAGGTGGCCGCCTACCAGGCAGCCGCGAAGATGATGACCACCTTGGCACTGAGCGAGCAGGATTCCGTGACGTTCATCCGGGGGGTGCTCACCGAACTGGAGGTTCAGGCATGACGATCACCACCTGGTGCAAGTCCAGCTACAGTGGTACTCAGGTGAACTGTGTCGAGGTCGCTGTCGCCCAGGTGGTGCGAATTCGCGACACCAAGGACCGCACCGGTGGCGCACTGGCCTTGCCCGCCAACGCTTGGGCGGCGTTCGTACGCGGCATCGCCGCACCGCGCCCGTAGCCACCAGATAGCGTGGGGCCATGGGAAATCGCACGGTACGGGACGCGACCCGTGAACTGCTCAGGGAACTCGGGCTGACCACCGTCTTCGGCAATCCCGGGTCCACCGAACTCGCCTTCCTCGCCGACTGGCCCGACGACTTCACCTACGTCCTCGGCCTGCAGGAGGCCACCGTGGTCGCCATGGCCGACGGGTACGCGCAGGCCGGGCGCCGTCCGGTGCTGGTGAACCTGCATTCCGCCGGTGGGGTCGGGCACTCGCTCGGCAGTGTGTTCACCGCCTTCCGCAACCGGACGCCGATGGTCATCATCGCTGGTCAGCAGCTCCGCAACCTGCTGCCGGACGAGCCGTACCTCGGCGCGACGGAGGCGGCGAACTTCCCCAAGCCGTACGTCAAGTGGAGCCACGAGCCCGCCAGCGCCGAGGAGGTCCCCGGCGCGATCGCGCGGGCCTTCCACATCGCCACGCAGGAGCCGCAGGGTCCCGTTTTCCTCTCCGTCCCGTCCGACGACTGGGACGTCGAGACCAGCAAGCCCATCGTGTCCCGGCCGCGGATCCCCGGGTTCGCACCGGATCCGGACGCGCTCATCGAGCTCGCCGCCGCGCTGGACGCCAGTGAGCGTCCCGGGCTGGTGGTCGGTGCCGCCGTCGACGCCGAAGGTGTCGTGCCCGAGGTCGTCGCGCTCGCCGAGCGGCTCAACGCCGGGGTCTGGGCGTCGCCGATGTCCGCGCGCTGCTCGTTCCCCGAGGATCACCCGCTGTTCCTCGGGTTCCTGCATCCCGAGCGCAAGTTGATCACCGCCGCGCTGCAGGCGCACGACCTCGTCGTCGTGCTCGGCGCGCCCGCCTTCACCTATCACGTCTATCACGGTGAGCCCGAGCTCTCACTCCCGCCGTTGTACCTGGTCAGCGACGACGAGCAGCTGCTCGCGAGGCCTGCCGAGGGCGTCGCGATCCGCTCGACGCAAAGGCTGGCGATCCGTGCGCTGAACGCGGCCGTTGGCGAGGTCGAGCGGGCCACGCCGGAGCCGTTGGCACGGCCCGAAAGGCCGGTGGAGACGAGCCCGATCTCGGCGCCTTATGTCTACTCGGTGCTCGCGGAGTTGCTGCCGGACAACGCGATCGTCGTCGAAGAGGCGCCGAGTCACCGCAACGATCTGCATAACCACCTGCCGATCACCTCGACCGACGGCGGTTTCCTCACCATGGCCAGTGGGACGCTGGGTTATGCGCTGCCCGCGGCTGTCGGCGCGGCGCTCGCGTCGCCGGAAAGGCCGGTCGTCGCCGTGCTCGGGGACGGGTCGAGCATGTACTCCGTCCAAGGCCTGTGGACGGCCGCGCAGCACGGGCTGCCGGTGACGTTCGTGATCCTGGACAACTCGCAGTACGCCGCCCTTCGTGCGCTGGGCGCCGCCATGGGCGCGGAAAAGATCCCGGGCGCCGAGCTCGGCGGCATCGATTTCCCCGGCCTGGCAAGGAGTATGGGCTGCGAAGCGGCCAGTGTCTCCGAAGCGGCTGAGCTCAAGGGAGCGCTCGAAGCAGCCTTCGCCTCTTCGCGCCCGACGCTCGTGCACGTGACCGTCGACTCGGCGTTCCATAAGCTCTACTGACAAACAGAAGAGGACGGCCCGTCAGTCGAGACAGAACTCGTGGCCCTCGATGTCCTGCATCGAGATGCACGACTCGTTGACGCCATCGGCACGCAGTACCTGCACGCAGACCGCGCCGAGTGCGACCAGCCGTGCGCACTCGGCTTCGAGTACGGCGAGGCGCTCTTCACCCACGAGCCCGGTGCCTGCCCGCACATCGAGATGCACCCGGTTCTTGACGACCTTGCCCTCGGGAACGCGCTGGAAGAACAGTCGCGGGCCCACTCCTGAGGGGTCACCGCAGGCGAACGCCGAACCCTGCTGCTCAGGCGGCAGCGAGCGATCGAACTCGGCCCAAGTGGCAAACCCCTCCGGCGGCGGCGGTACGACGTACCCGAGCACCTCGCACCAGAAACGTGCGACGCGTTCGGGTTCCGCGCAGTCGAAGGTGACTTGGACCTGCTTGACCGATGCCATCGGCCCACCATAGCGGCGCGTGCTGGGCGCCGAAACCGGATATCGGGGACGCGCCCCTAGCCCGTCTTGGACTCGGCTTCGACGTCGGCCGTGGCGGACTTCTCGGCCAGTTCCCACTCGGCCGCGTCGCCCGCGGCGGTGACAGCTTCCTTGCCGTGCAGCAGCCGGGCGACCTCGCCGCGCATGCTGACGAACTCCGCCGACTCGCGCGTGGTGATCTGGTCGCGCTCGGCTGGCAGGCCCACGGTCAGGTCCGCGACGATCGACGCGGGCGACTTCGACAGCACCAGCACCCGATCGGACAGGTAGACGCTCTCGTCGATGTCGTGGGTCACCACCAGAACCGTGCTGCCGTGATCACGCTGCACGCGCCGCGTGAGGTCCTCGAGCTCGAACCGGGTCTGCGCGTCCACCGACGCGAACGGCTCGTCCATCAGCAGCAACGCCGGACGCCGGGCGAGCGCCCTGGCGATCGACACCCGCTGCTGCATACCGCCTGAGAGCTGCCACGGGAACTTGCCGCCGACGCCGGAAAGCCCGACCTGGTCGAGCGCCTCCTGTGCCCGCTCTCGGCGGTCGGTCTTGCTCAAACTGCCCCAGCGCAAGGGAAACTCGACGTTCTTGGCCACCGAAAGCCACGGGAACAGCGATCGGCTGTAGTCCTGGAACACGACCGCCAGGTCGCTCGGCACGCCGTCGACCCGGTCGCCGTGCAGGCTGACCGTGCCCGACGTCGGCTTGATCAGCCCCGCGATGCAGCGCAGCAGCGTCGACTTCCCGCAGCCGGACGGCCCGACGATGCTGGCCAGCTGGCCGGCCTCGACGGTGAACGTCAGGTCGTTGACCGCGATGTGTTCCTTTTCGCCCGTGCCGTAACGGTGATTGAGGCCGGAGACCTCGAGCATGGTCGACATTACTTGCTCCTTCAGGCTAGTTGCGGCCGCCGGTGGGCTGCCAGGCGAGCGCCCGGCGTTCCACCGCGACGAAGACCGCGTTGAACCCGTAGCCGAGCAGTCCGAGCAGGACCAGCCACGACCACATCAGGGGAAAGTCGAAGGCCTGCTGCGCCTGCAGCAGGGAGATCCCGATCCCGTTCGGCGGCCCGACCAGCTCGGAGACCACCATCAGCAGCAACGAGATGGACAGGCTCAGCCGCAGTCCGGCGAAGATCTTGGGCGCGGCGGCGGGCAGCACCACCATGGCCAGCCAATACCCCTTGGGGGTACGGAACGAGCGGGCGGTTTCGACCTTGACCGAGTCCACCGAGCGGACCCCGTCGACGGTGTTGAGCAGCACCGGCCACACCGCGCCGAAGATGATCGACCCGGTCTGCATGCCGGGGCCGATGCCGAACAGCACGATGAAGATCGGGATCAGCGCGGGCGGCGGGAGCGCGCGGAAGAACGCGAACAGCGCGCCGACGTAGTCCATCGCGGTCCGGGACCGGCCGACCAGCACGCCGACCGCGATCCCGATGACGCTCGCGATCAGCCACCCGCCGAGGGTGCGGCCCAGGCTCGGGAACACGTTGTCGAACACCGTGTCGGTGAGGAACAGGTGCCCGGCCGGGCCGGTGAACCACAGGCCCGCCGCGGTGGTCGCGATTTTGCTCGGCGGCGGGAAGAAGGTGTTCGCCGCGGCCCGCGTGACGATCTCCCAGAGCACGAGGATCGCGATGAACAGCAGCCAGGTGCGCAGGATCGAGGACACTCCACGGCCGACGCGGCCCGAAAGCGTGATGGCGCTCATCAGACGGCCTCCCGATCGGCGGTGTTCCAGCGGAACAGCCGTCTGCCCAGCAGCTCCAGGCCTCCGTTGATGGCGAAGCCGAGGATCCCGGTCACCATGGTGTCCGCCAGCACGAGGTCGAAGCGGGTGGAACCGGTGCTGGCTTCGAGGATGAAGTTGCCGATGCCGAGTTCGGCCCCGGCCAGGAACTCCGTGCTCACCACCGCGATCAGCGCGATGGTCGCGGACAGCCGGATGCCGGTGAAGACGAACGGCGCGGTGTGCGGCAGGGCCACGGAGAACAGCGTGCGGGTCTTGCTCGTTCCGCACGCCCGCGCGGTTTCCAGCAGGACCGGGTCGATCTCGCCGAGCGCGTAGATGGTGTTGAACATGATCGGCCACAGCGAGGCGTACACCGCGAGGGTGATCTTCGCGTCCGGCCCGCTGCCGATCAGCAGGAGGATCAGCGGGATCAGCGCGGCCACCGGGATCGGCCGGAGGAACTCGATGATCACCGCGGTCGACGCGCGCAGGCCGGGAATGCTGCCGAGCAGCAGCCCGGCGGGCACCGCGATCGCGACCGAAATGAGCACGGCGATCAGCCAGGCGAGGAAGGTCGCGATGACGTCACGCAGGAAGGAGACGTCGCCGAGCAGCTGGAACAAGGTGGCGAAGACGACGCTGGGTGGTGGCAGGAACTCTTGACGAACCAGGCCGGCCCGGACGATTCCCTCCCAGAGCAGGAGGAAAACGGCCAGACCGGCCAGACTCCGGAAAACCCTCTTCACGTCAGCCGTTTGCCTGGGGGGCGATCATCGGCGCCGCGTCGATCTTGGTGGTGATGGCGCCCATCTGCTGCAGCAGGTCGGGGACGCGCTGCAGTCGCCGTGCGTCCAAAGTGGACCCGAAGGTGGGCAGCGTCAGCAGCCCCGCGGTGTCCGCGTCGACCTTGGCGTTCTTCACCACGAGCGGGTCGATCTTCGCGCGGTCGGCCGCGTCGCGGGTGGCCTTCTGCATGGCGCGCTGGAAGGCGGCGAGGGTCTTCGGGTTCTCCGAGACCCACTTGCCGGTCGCGCCGTAGCCGGTCAGCGGGAAGTCCTGGGTGGCACCGGTCGCGGCGTCCACGACGGGAAGGGCGCCCGCTGACTTCGCGGCCTGGGTGAGGAACGGCTCCGGCAGGTAGGCCGCGTCGACCTGGCCCGACTGCAGGGCGGCGGCGATGTTCGGCAGGGCGAGGCTGACCCACTGCACCTTGCTGAAGTCGACGCCGTGGTCCTTCATGACCGAGCGGGTCAGGATGTCCGAGGCGGTGTTCTTCGCGGTGATCGCGATCCTCTTGCCCGCGAGGTCGTTGATGGTCTTGACCGGCGAGTTCGGCACCGTGACGATCTCGTTGCTCTTCGGGCTGGCCGAGGAGGCGTCGGCGATGATCTTGATGTCGGCCGCGTTCTGGCTCTTCGCGATGAAGAACGGTGCGTAGGTCGAGAACGCGATGTCGACCTCACCGCCGATCATCTTGGTCATCGAGGCCTGGCCGCTGGCCGCGGTGACAGTCTCGACTTCGAGGCCCTCGGCCTTGAAATAACCACCCTCCTGGGCGAGCCAGAGCGGCGCCAGGTCGATCGTCGGCAGGGTCGAGACCTTGATCTTCGCCTTCTCCACGCCACCGGCGCCGGAAGAGGCCGCGGAGTCGTCCGATCCGCCGAGCAGGCCACAGCCGCTCACCGAGGTCAGGACGACGGCGGTCAGCGCAAGACCGAGCACGCCGCGCTTTCTGCGCCCCCAGCTGCTGTTCTTGGCAAGTCCGAGCAAGGCCTACTCCTTGATAACGAGGCCACGGGTGTCGTGGACCAATCGGATGGGATGTGGCTCATTGTCCGGAGTCACGCGGTTACTGTAGAGAACGTACAGCCGCCTAACAACGGGTGTTCGGCACCGATTCAGATGTGGCGTATATCACCCAATCGGGTGGTGATAGCCGTGACGGTTCCACTCCCAGTAGTTCGCCGCTTACCCTTCGGCGCATCGGCAGCGTCAGGTCAAGGGCCACCTGGTGCTTGTCCGCAGCTGCGGACGGAAGGGTTACATCTTGCCTCGGCGTTCGCTACCCTCTGCTCCTACAAGTGTGAGGTGTGGACCACCGATGTAGTGAGAGTGAGTGCTCAGCATGGCCGAAAGTAGCGGACGTTTTCGGTGGTGCGAAGCTCTCCGCACAGCGTCGGCAGTGCTCGGCATAGGGCCGGCACTGTCCGGCGAGCTGGTGGATTAGGCCGAACGGACCAGTGATCTACCAGTGCAGGGACCGAAGTCATGCAAAAGCTGAACCGATTCCGCATGCACGCTTGCCCTCTGCCACGTGCTTTGCCCAGTGATGCGGCTCGGCCCGGCAGCGCGGCCCACCGGATCTCGACCCGGTGGCCGGGAGTGTGTGGATAGTGGTCTCGGACAACTCTTATCAGAGTTTCACCAAGATGGGCTCATCGAGTCCGGACAACGATGGTGGTGCGGTGCCGAATGAAGACACCGCGGGGGTTGGAGGGGCCCCTGCGAGCAGCAGCGGAGAGCGTCCTGAGCGGACGGGCTCCTTCTTTGGCCTGCGCCATTGGCGCCTGAGGTCCAAACTCGCGGCAGTCCTGATCATCCCGACGCTGACCGCGCTCGCGCTGGGCGCGTTGCGGGTGGTCGACGACGCCGGCCAGGCCGGTCAGTTCCAGCAGACCGCCGACCAGGTCGGGTTCGCGGTCAAGATCACCACCGTGGTCCACGAGCTGCAGGGCGAGCGCGCGCTCGCCATCGGCCGGGTCTCGTCACAGGACAGCCTGCGCCAGACCGGCCTCGACGCGCAGATCGCCAAGGTCGATCGCGTCGTCGACGACCTGCGCAACTCCGCGGGCACGGTGACGACCGACGATCAGGCCACCAAGGACCGCTACAGCCAGGGCTTGCAGCGGCTCGACGCGCTGCGCCCGCTGCGCGGCGCCATCAGCAGCTCCTCCTACTCAGACGTCGCGGTGCTCAACACCTACTCGTCGATCCTCGACTCCCTGATCCAGCTCGGCCAGGAAGTGACCACGGCGGTCACCAACCGCGACGTGCTCCGCCTCGGCACGAGCACCCAGGCGATCAGCAGGGCGAAGGAGTTCTACGCCCGCGGCGACGCTTCGCTGCAGATCGCGGCCTTCCGTGGCAGCTTTCCTGGCGACCTGCTCGACCAGACCAGGGCCGCGCAGGCCAGTGGTGACGCCGCGATCGCGTCGTTCCTCGCGAGCGCCACGATCGACCAGCGCCAGCTCTACTCGGACACCTACAGCGGTCCCGAGATCGACGACCGGCGGCGCATCCAGACCTCGGCCTTCGCGCTGGCCCAGCTGGCGCAGGCGCCGAACGTCGACGCCGCCGTCCTCGGCAAGGACAGCGGGCTCGCCACCGACCGGCTCCGCGCCGTCGAGACCAACCTGCTGACCTCCCTGCGCACGCGCGCCGACGACCTGGCCACCGCGGCCATCAACTCGGCCTGGATCGGCGCCGCGATCGTGCTCCTCGCGCTCGCCGCCGCGCTCGGCCTCATGCTCTTCGTGGCGCGCTTGATGCTGCTTCCGCTCCGGATCCTGCGGAGCACCGCGCTCCAGGTCGCCTACACCCGGCTGCCCGAAACCGTGCAGGCGATCCTCGATGACCCGGACCCGGTCCGGGCCTCGAAACGGGCCATCGAGCCCGTGCCGATCACCTCGCGTGACGAGTTCGGCGAGGTCGCGCGCTCGTTCGACGTCGTCCACGAGCAGGCGATCCGGATGGCCGCCGAGCAGGCCCTCCTGCGTGAGAACGTCAACGGCATCTTCGTGAACCTCTCCCGGCGCTCGCAGCGGCTGGTGGAACGCCAGCTCGGCGTCATCGACCGGCTCGAGGCCGACGAGCAGGACCCCGACCACCTCGCGAGCCTGTTCGAGCTCGACCACCTGGCCACCCGGCTGCGGCGCAACGGTGAAAGCCTCCTGGTGCTCTCGGGCGCCGGGCTGGCCAAGTCGGTGCCGAAGCCGGTGCCCGCAGGCGACGTCATCGGCGCGGCGGTTTCGGAGATCGAGCAATACGCCCGCATCGAGGTCGGCATGGTGCCCGACGTCGCGGTGCAGGGCCTGACCATCCACGACCTCGTGCACGTGCTCGCCGAGCTGCTGGACAACGCGACCTACTTCTCCGAGCCGGAGACGAAGGTCACCGTCCGCGCGGTGATCACCCGCAAGAAGGCGCTCGCGATCCAGGTCACCGACCACGGGGTCGGGATGACCGAGGAGCGCCTCGCCGAGGTCAACCAGCGCCTGGCCGACCCGCCAGACCTGGACGTCTCGGTCACCCGGCGGATGGGCCTGTACGTGGTCGCGCGCCTGGCGCAGCGCCACGGCATCGAGGTCCGGCTGCGGGAGAACGAGGACATCGAGGGCGGCGTCATCGCCCGTGTCCTGGTGCCCGCCGAGCTGCTCACGCCGATGCGGACCGCCGCGCCGCGGAACACCCCGCCGCCGGTGAACCGCGCGGAGACGTCGATGCCGAGCATGCCGCCGATCGAGCGGCAGCTGGAAAACCCGACTCCACCTCCGCCGCCGAAGCAGCCCGAGCCGCAGGTGGGCGGGCTGGTCCCGCTGGACCAGCCGATCAGCCTCGACGACCTCGTCGGCGGCAGCAACCACGCCTTCCTCAGCCCGCCGAGATCCATCCCGGACACCCCGGCGTGGCCGACGGCCGAGGACCTCGCGCCGAGCAACGGCAGTGGCAGTGGCAGTGGCAATGGCAATGGCAATGGCAATGGTGACGGCGCCAGCAGCCACTCCGACACGCAGTTCGCGCCGCTGGTCCTGCCGAAGCGCGAGCCCAAGTACGTCCCGGTGACCCCCGACGAGCCCAGCAGGCACGAAGTCGGCGGCAGCGGCGCGTCGGCGCTCGACGACGACGTCCCGACCCGGCGGCTGCCGATATACCAGTCGGTGCTGTCGCGGTGGTTCAGCGAAGGCGACGAGGCGGCGTCCGGCGGAGCAGCCGAGACGCTGGCCGCCTACGCCGAGCCTGAGAGCGTCTCTGAGCCCTTCCCAGAGCCCGAAGCGGTGGAGACTCCTGAAGCGTTCCCGACGGCCGAGCCGGTGGAAACCGCTCAGCCGGTCGCTGAGGAGGAACACCACAACGGCGCCCACGAGGAGGGGTTGCTCGACAAGCCGAAGGTCTCGATGGACGACGGCTGGTACAGCGCGTCGGACAACGGCTGGCAGGCCGCGCAGGCGCTGCTCGAGACCAAGTCCGAGGTGATCACCCCGGCGGGTCTCCCCAAACGGGTGCCGAACGCTTATCTTGTGCCAGGCTCGGTCAGTGGCGGCGAGAAGCAGGACGCGTTCGCCGACGCCACGGCCGGCTTGCCGGGAACGGGTGCGATCACCCGCTCGGCGACAGCGGCACGGAGCCGGATGGCAAGCTTCCAACGGGGTTACAAGTCTGGACGGCACGCTTTGAAGGAACACACCGACGAAGACGGCCCACCGGAAGGCGAAGGTGTTCCGGTGAGCGGCGGCGGCTCGGCTTATCGTTCCAGTGGGCGCAGTCATGCCGACGACAGCAGTGAGGAGTGACAGTGACACGGGCGGGTGCAGTTCAGCCGGGGGGCCAAGCGCAGGGCAAGACCGGACACCCCACAAGCAGCTTCGCGTGGCTGATCACCGATTTCGTGCATCGGGTGCCCGGTGCGGCGCACGCCGTGGTGGTCTCCGCCGACGGTCTGCTGCTGGCGGCCTCGCGTGGGCTGCCCAAGGACCGGGCCGATCAGCTGGCGGCGGTCGCCTCCGGGCTGACCAGCCTGGCGCGCGGCGCGGCCAAGGTGTTCGAAGGTGGCACAGTCGCGCAGACAGTCGTCGAAATGGCGAACGGGTTCCTGTTCATCATGGCGGTGTCGGATGGTTCGTGTCTTGCCGTGCTCGGTTCGCCGGAGAGCGACATCGGCCTGGTCGTCTACGAGATGACCTTGCTGGTCGAGCGGGTTGGACAGCAGTTGACACCGGAGATGCGCGCGCAGCTGCAGGGCGCGGCGGTCCGCCGCTAGCGGCGGGGAACCGAGGAGAGAGCCGTGGACGACGGACGCTTGAGGGGCGATGGCCGGCTCGGTGACGATTTCTCGGGAGGATGGTCGGAACGTTCCGAACCCGACGAAGCGCGTGAAGACTGGAAGTCCTTCCGGGACCGAGTCGACCGTGAATGGCGGTCGAGGCGGACGCAGGGCGCGGACAGCGACCCGGCGACGCCGAACGAGACCTCCGGCTGGCTGACCGACACGAACGGCGGGCAGGGCCCGGCCGACTTCAGCGTCGCGGACTTCCGCGAGCGGCTGCTGGGCGGCCCGGGCGCCGAGCTGTTCGGCGGCTCGAGCGGGCCGCTGTACGACTCGGCGGAGCTCGCTTCGTTCGGCCTGGCCAAGGAACAGCAGGAAGCGGAATCGCTGGCGGCCGCGCTGCCCCAGCAGGCGCAGACTGAGTTCGTGGACGAGCCCGAGTTCGCCGACGTCGAGTCCTCCGGGCTGGTGCGGCCGTACTTCCGGACCCGTGGCCGGACCAAACCGACCTACGATCTGGCGATCGAAGCGCTGATTTCGACCAGTGAGCAGGGGCGGGTGCTCGATCGGGTGCACGTGCCCGAGCACCGGTCGATCTGTGATTTGTGCCTGGACACCCGTTCGGTGGCCGAGGTCGCGGCGCTGTTGCGCCTGCCGCTCGGTGTCGTTCGGGTGCTGATTGGTGACGTGGCCGGCCTGGGGCTGGTGCTGGTGCACACCGGTACGAGCACTGTGGGCGACCGGCCGAGTATCGAGTTCATGGAGAGGGTGCTCAGTGGGCTTCGGAGAATTTGACTCCGACGGATGCGCGCCGCAGGTGACCGGTCCGACTTCGTCGGCCAAGATCGTGGTCGCCGGCGGGTTCGGTTCGGGGAAGACGACCATGGTCGGGGCTGTGTCGGAGATCGATCCTCTGACCACCGAGGCCATGATGACCGAGGCGAGCGTCAACGTCGACGACACGACGGCGACGCCCAACAAGACGACCACCACGGTCGCCATGGACTTCGGCCGCATCTCGCTCGACTCGGACCTGGTGCTGTACGTGTTCGGCACGCCGGGTCAGCACCGGTTCTGGTTCATGTGGGACGACCTGGCGGTCGGCGCGATCGGCGCGGTCGTGCTGGTGGACACCCGGCGGCTGTCGGACGCGTTCCCGTCGATCGACTTCTTCGAGAACCGGAAGCTGCCCTACGTCGTCGCGATCAACTGCTTCGACCGGCTGCTGCACCACCAGATCGAGGACGTCCGCCACGCGCTGACGATCTCGTCCTCGGTGCCGATCATGGCCTGTGACGCTCGGGAGCGGGAATCGGCCAAGCAGGTGTTGATCTCGGTCGTGCAGCACGCGATCGCGCACGATTCGGCACTTCCGGCCTGATTTTTAAGGTGGAACCCGGGGTTGATGCGGCCGTTGGAGTGAACTCGGCAGGCTTCACCCACTTCGGGGAGTGGTGCGTCCGACCGGAGTAGGCCGGGGTGGTCCGGATTCGCCCCGGCAGGGCGCGATATCGCCCGACCGGGCGGTGAGGACACTGGCTGACCTGCGCGGACAGTTCTCCGCGTTGGGTAGTCACCGCCACCACGGAGTGACCCACGGATGCGTGTTTCGGCATAAGTGGACGCGATGCGCGTCCGCTCGTTCACCTACCGTGCTCACCGCCCCGAAATGATGGGGTCGACACGATCGGTGGGGCGAATACGCTGGCAGAGGACGCCCACACCGTTGGCGACAGGCGTCCGATCGATGGTGGGTAAAGGAGGGGCAGTGACGGCTTCCGGCCAGCAGCACGGCACGTTCGGCTGGCTCATCACGGACTTCGTGCGCCGGGTTCCCGGTGCCGCGCACGCCGTGCTGGTCTCGGCCGACGGGCTGCTCCTCGCGCCGTCCGAAGGGCTCCCGCAGGACCGTGCGGAGCAGCTGTCCGCAGTGTCTTCGGGGCTCGTCAGCCTGACCATGGGCGCCGCCCGCTGTTTCGAGGCCGGCGGCGTCAACCAGACGGTCGTGGAGATGGAGCGCGGCTACCTGTTCCTCATGTCGGTCAGCGACGGATCTTCGCTCGCGGTGCTCGCTTCGCCCACCTGCGACATCGGCACGGTCGCCTACGAGATGACCCTGCTCGTGGAGCGCGTCGGCCAGCAGCTCACCCCCGAGCTGCGCGCGCAGCTCCAGGGCGGGGTGCGTGGGTAGCCGTCGATGAAGATCAAGGGAATCAGTGAACCCGAGTCGGGCGGTGCCTGGGAGGCGCTGCACCGCGGTTCCGAGCGCGAGAGCTTCGACTCGCCCAGCCGGTTCGAGCTGAGCACCATCTCGGCGGTCCTGCCCCGTCGCCAGGTCCCGCCGGAACCCCCGGCCACCTACCGTGACCCGGACCACCCCCACACGGGCTACGACTCCGGCCACCTCGACCTCGCCCCGGCCCGCGGCCACGTCGAGCCGGACTACTACGCCGAGCGCGAGTACGCGGCGAAGGACTACGACCCCCGCGGATACCCCGTTTCGGCCGACGCGCACGTCGACTACTCGGATCGGGACTACCAGCCGCTCGACACCCCGTCGCAGGGAACGCTTTCTCAGGGAACGCCGTCACAGGGAACGCTGTCACAGGAGCGGGCCTACTCGGCCCAGGACTACCTCGCCGAGGGTTTCACCGGTGGGGACTACCCCGTCCGGGAGTTCTCGCCGCGCGTCGGCGCGGTGCCGGAGTACGACGCCGAGCAGTATGAGTACGAGGACGAGCGGGCGGTCCGGGCTTCGGCCGTGGTGACCGCCCCGTCCCGGATCTACTCGCCGCCTCCGGAGCGTCCGCCGTCGTCGCCGACCGGATACGTCCATCCCGCCGCGGTGCCTTCGACCGGGTCACGGGTGCGGCCGTATGCGCGCACTGGTGGCCGTACGCGGTCCGCGCACGATCTCGCGCTGGAGGCGCTGGTTTCCACGAGTGAAGACGGCAGGCGGTATCGGGGGGTTCGGTCCGTCGAGCATCGGCGGATCTGCGACCTGTGCCTGGATACCCGGTCCGTCGCGGAGATCGCGGCTTATCTGGTGCTGCCGCTGGGCGTGGTGAAGGTCCTTGTCGGGGATATGGCTGATGCCGGGCTGGTGCTTATTCACCAGACCGAGCTGATTCTCGGGGACCGGTCTTCGCGGGAGTTCATGGAACGGGTACTCCAAGGCCTCCGCGCCCTCTAGGTTTTGTGGTCCCTGAAGGCCACCATGACGGCGTTAAACGCCGTCATGGTGGCCTTCAGGGGCTTTTTGGTTGCGTCGTGAGGTGCGGCTAGAAGCCTGTGTTTTTGGCCAGCGCGCTTACAAACTCGCGCCGCCAGGTCGCCCCTGGCCATGTACGTAAGTGCGGGTTTTGCTTTTAGGGGGGCGACCTGCCGTCGCGAGTTGGGAGGGCCTGGCGGCCCTGAAAGAGGGCGCGCGGCGGTGAAGTCTCCCCTCGCAGGGCTCGGGGAGACGCTGTGGTTGGGGCGAACCGTGGGGGCTGGGTTTTGTTGTGGGCCCTGGGGCTGGGTTGTTGTTGTTGGGGTGCTGGGCTTTGGCGCACTTTGGACGTGTGTGAGGCCGGGGTTCGGACTTGCTAACTTTGGTGGCCGCTTGCACGCTTTGGGGTCAGTCTTCTACTAGGGCTGCGGAGGTTATGCGGTGTAGGGGGTAGCGGTCGTTGTCGGCGCTGAGGAGAACGCCGCCGCCTACTCGGATTGGGCGGACTACTCGCTGGCTTGCTGTTCCGCGGGAGTCTACGAAGCCGATCCAGACGTCTCGGCGCTCCATTGTCGCTTGGGACAGGAGGGCCAGGGTGGCTGAGGTGTCCGCGCCGCCTCCGCCGGGGGCGCTGACCGTGTCGCCGCGGCGACGGGCCGAGGCCAGGTCGCCCGCGCGGACGTGGGCGACCAGGCGGTCGGCTTGGTCGTCGGAGAGCAGTGCCGGTTCGGTGGCCGCCCTGCGGACCGTGCGGGCTTTCGCCGGGATGCGTCGGCCGCTGGGGCGGATGTCCATCACGCGGCCGTCGGGGCCTTCGGCCGCCGGGGCGAAGCCCGCGCCGCGCAGGGCGTCGAGGACCTCCGCGAGGGGGTAAGAGCTGATCAGCACTGTCGGCGCGATCAGCCGGAGGTCGTATTCGGACGCGACTGCGTTGCGGAGCACCTCGGCGAGCAGGACTTCGTCGTCGCAGCGGAGGAACGATTCGGCCGCGCCGCCGCGCAGGCGGCCGTGGCGGCGGGCGACGTCGTCGATCAGGTAGCTCAGTGACTGGGGCACCGGTGTCGCGGACCTGGTTTTGAACAGGTTTTGCAGCTCGCCCGCCGTTCGCCCGGCGTCCAGCGCGCGGCGGACGGAGGTCTCCGTCACGCGGTACACCGTCGCGTGGCCGGAGGACTCGATGTCGGCCACCGCGGACATGTCGGCCGCCAGTTCGGGCTCCAGCGGGCCCGGCGCGACGACCGTCAGGTCCGCCTGTACCAGTACGTGGTCGATGGGCTTCGGCAACGACTCCGTCATCGCGCGGACTGCTTCGACGCGGTCCTCGACCAGCAAGGCCCTGGTCGCCGTCGTGATCGCGCCCAGCCCGGTCAGGCCCAGCGCCGCCGCCTCGGACATCGTCCAGCGCACCGTCTCGTCGCGCAGCCGTCCGCCGCGCCTCGGCGCACGCCAGGCCAGCACCGCCACCAGTTCGTCGGTGCTCTTCACCCCGGAGCCGTCGGGCAGGCCCGCCAGCGTCGCCAGCACCCTGCGTCGCACGATGGGCGCGAGCGGACGCCTCAGCTCGTCCGACAGCGGTGCGATCGGTTTGTCCTTGGGGTCGCGGCTCCCCGCGAGGCCGGGCAGCCTCGGCAGCTCCAGCCACGACTGGGCGATCGTGATCCAGCGCTGCGCCGGGGGCGAGGCCAGCCACGAATCGGTAAGCATCGTGGGCACCCATTCGGGGGCGGTCGTCTCGCTGTCCGCGACCAGCCCGGCACCGACCGCGATCTCCGCCAGCAGCGTGGCGTGCGTCTCGTCGACTTCCAGGTCCTTGGCGAGCTTGCGCAGCTCACGCACACCGAGGCCGCCGGACTTCAGCACCGGCGGTGGCGTCTGCGACCAGGAACGCAACATCGTCTCGGTCTGCCGCAGGAACTCCATCGCCTCGCCGGCGGCGGTTTCGTCGACGCTGGACGGCTTGTGCGGATGGACCGGGAGCTTCGGCTCCTGCAGGGAGCCCGGGGCGAACACGGTGCCGCCGCGCAGGGCGATGCCCAGCTCGCGGGGCAGTTCCACGGTCTGGTCGTCACGCCGCAGCAGCAGCTCGCGCGCCAGCAGGCGCTGTACCGCCGTCTCGGCGAGCTCCAGCGGGACCTCGGCCCCGGCGTCGCGGGTTCGCCCGATCGGGGGACCCGCGGCGAGTGTCGCCAGCAGGCCGCGCTCGTCCTCGCCGATCTCGGCGAGCTTCGCCGCGATGTCCGCGTCCGCCAGCTCGGCGGACGACGCGCCCAGGCCTGCCGGGAACGGACCCAGTGCGTCGCGGGCGGCGGGCGGGACGCGCAGCGCGTCCTCGTCGCCCCACGCGAGTGCCCGCGCCCGCAGCCGGGCCAGTGCGTCGGTCACCTCGGTTTCGACGAGTTTGGTGACCTCCGCGACGTCCACCGGAGCGGTGTCGGCACCGGCCAGGAGCAGGGCGTCGAGCACCGCGAGGGTGAACGTGTCGAGGTCTTCGCAAGCGCGCGCGACGGAGCCGGGCGTGCCGGCACGCGTGGCCAGCACTGTGGTGTCGGAGGGCGGCGGCGTGGAGAGGTCGCGACGCGAGCGCAACAAGGCTGCGAGGGCGTCGTCCGACTCCGCGCGCAGCCAGTCCGACAGAGAGGTCGCGGGCATAGAAGTCCAGGATACCGGGCGGGTGCCAGGTGCCAACCCGCGTTCCGGCAGACTGTGAGCGGAATCGGCTGACCATGTCTTGGAGGGCGTTGTGGCGAAGGGCGAGAACGGCAAGCGCAAGGGCATCGACCCCACCTGGCCGGCGGCCGAGGGTGAGCACCCGGTGTCGGAGCTCGCGTCGGACCGGCAGGGCGCTTTGTCCCCGTTCGGGGATCTGACGTTCCCGCTGGAGGCGGTGCCGTACGTGCACCCCGAGACCGAGATCAACAAGTAGCTGTTGTTACTGGTCAGTCACCCCTGGCGGCCCCAGGTGGTGCCGATCACGGCGCTAGTGTTTTCCCCGTCCCACCCAGTCCCACAGCGGGGGTAGTGCCATGCCGGTTCCCGGTCCCGGATATTCGATCACCGTCCGGGTCGAGGCTCCGGCCTCGTCCTCCGCGGCGGGTGATCTCACCACGGCCGTCGGGCGTGTCGGCGGTGTGCTGACGGCTTTCGACGTCGTGGAGTCGCACGCCGACTCCATCGTCGTCGACATCAGCGCCAACGCCCTGTCGGAGAACCACGCGCAGGACATCACGCAGACGCTGGACTCGCTGCCCGGCGTCAAGGTCCGCAAGGTCTCGGACCGGACGTTCCTGATCCACCTCGGCGGCAAGATCGAGGTCACGCCCAAGGTCGCGCTCCGCAACCGTGACGACCTCTCCCGCGCGTACACCCCCGGTGTCGCGCGGGTCTGCCAGGCGATCGCGGCGAACCCCGAGGACGCGCGGCGCCTGACCATCAAGCGCAACACCGTCGCGGTGGTCACCGATGGCTCCGCCGTGCTCGGCCTCGGCAACATCGGCCCCGCCGCGGCGCTGCCGGTGATGGAGGGCAAGGCGGCGCTGTTCAAGAAGTTCGCCGACGTCGACGCGTGGCCGGTGTGCCTGGACACCCAGGACACCGAAGAGATCATCATGATCGTCAAGGCGCTCGCGCCGGTCTACGCGGGTATCAACCTCGAGGACATCGCCGCGCCGCGCTGCTTCGAGATCGAGGCGCGGCTGCGTGAGCAGCTCGACATCCCGGTCTTCCACGACGACCAGCACGGCACCGCGATCGTGGTCGTCGCCGCGCTGCGCAACGCCCTGCGCGTGGTCGGCAAGAACATCGAGGACTGCAAGATCGTGGTCAGCGGCGTCGGCGCGGCCGGGTCCGCGATCATCCGGCTGCTGCTGCGCAAGAACCCGGGTGACATCGTGGCCGCCGACATCGACGGCATCGTCCACTCCGCGCGCGGCAACCTCGACGGCAACCTGACCTCGATCGCGGAGGTGACCAACAAGCAGAACGTGTCCGGCACGCTGCACGAGGCGCTGGTCGGCGCGGACGTGTTCATCGGCGTCTCGGCGCCGAACCTGTTCGGGGCCGAGCAGGTCGCGACGATGAACTCCGACGCCATCGTGTTCGCGCTGGCCAACCCGGACCCCGAGGTCGACCCGATGGAGGCGCAGAAGCACGCCGCCGTCGTCGCGACCGGCCGCAGCGACTTCCCCAACCAGATCAACAACGTGCTGGCGTTCCCCGGCGTGTTCCGCGGCCTGCTGGACGCGCACGCCCGCCACATCGACGACAACATGCTGCTCGCCGCCGCCGACGCGATCGCGGACGTGGTGGACGAGAGCACGCTCAACGCGTCGTTCATCGTGCCGAGCGTGTTCGACAGCGCGGTGGCCCCGGCCGTCGCGGAGGCCGTGAAGAAGGCCGCGCGCTCCAAGACGAAGTAGCTCCGCTCAGCTTCACCAAGTGAGATGAACGGACCGTTCATGGCGTTTTTCGCCATAAACGGTCCGTTCATGGCGTCAGCTGGAGCGCTCTAGCGGCCGCACCTCGACCTCGGGGAGCTCTTCGAAGCAGGCGCGGGCGTCCGTCGTCACCAGCACGCGCCCGGTCGCTCTGGCGGTTGCCGCGATGATGAGATCGTGTGCGCCCCGGGGGCGGCCGCTGATCCGCACGTGGGCGAGCAGTGCGGCGTGGTGCTCGATAACTGCTGCCGTGTACTCGGCGATCGGCATGACTTCGAGCGCTTGCTCCAGGAACGCGGTGTGTTTCGCGCGGCGGGCCGGATCGGGATCGAGCAGCACGTCCACTCGGTATTCGGTCACCGCCACGGCAGGGATGACCACGTCGTCTTCGGCGCCGATGGCGCCGGGTGGCAGTCTCCGCCGGGCTCCCTCGATGAGGACGCCGGTGTCGAGGATCAGTCTTGCCACGGGTCGCCGTCCAGTTCGGCTGAGGCGGTCTCCCTGACCGTGGCCACGGACTGTGCGAAAGCGTCGTCCAGGTCGGCCCTGCCTGCCCACTCGCTGAACACCGAAAGCAGGGCCGCGCCGTTGGCGCGAGGGGCGGGCACGATGAGCGCCGCGCGGTGACCGTTGCGCGTCACTACGATGGTCTCGCCCTTTTCCGCTTCGTCAAGCAGTGCGGAGAAGTTCCGCGAGGCTTCCGAGGCACTCATTTCCTTCATGGGCTCAGATTATCAGATTATGATTTTCTGAGCTTGCCACCGCGAGCGGTGCTGCCGTGGGTGCCGCAGTAGCCTGCTGCAGGTGAGTGAACTCAGCCACGTCGACGAAACGGGCGCGGCCCGCATGGTCGACGTCTCCGGTAAGACGGCCACGGCGCGCACCGCGCTCGCCGGTGGCACCGTGCACACCACCGCCGAGGTTCTCGGGCTGCTGGCGTCGAACGGACTGCCCAAGGGGGACGCGCTGGCGACCGCGCGGATCGCCGGGATCATGGGGGCCAAGCGGGTGCCCGAGCTGATCCCGCTGTGCCATCAGATCGCGCTGTCCGGGGTCAAGGTCGAGTTCGAGCTGGCCGAAACCGCCGTGCACATCACCGCCACCGCCAAGACCACCGACGTCACCGGCGTCGAGATGGAGGCGCTGACGGCTGTCGCGGTGGCCGGGCTGACGCTGCACGACATGATCAAGGCCGTCGATCCGGCGGCGACGCTCGACGGGGTCCGGCTGATCCGCAAGGACGGCGGCAAGTCCGGCACGTGGACGAGGGAGCAGGCATGACGCGGAGCGCGCGGGTGATCGTGGCGTCGAACCGGGCCGCGAACGGCGTCTACGAGGACAAGACCGGGCCGGTGATCGTCGACTGGCTGGCAGGCCGCGGGTACGAGGTGCCCGCGCCGCTGGTGGTCGAGGACGGGGCGCCCGTCGGCGAAGCGCTGCGGGCCTGCCTGGCCGAGGCCGTCCAGGTCGTGGTCACCACGGGCGGCACCGGCATCTCGCCGACGGACCGCACCCCGGACGTCACGCGAGCGCTGCTGGACTACGAGCTGCCCGGTGTGGCCGACGCCGTCCGGGCCGCTGGGCTGCCCGAGGTGCCGACAGCGGTGCTCTCGCGCGGCGTCGCCGGGGTGGCCGGGCGGACGCTGGTGGTGAACCTGCCGGGCTCCCGCGGAGGTGTGAAGGACGGCCTGGGCGTCCTGGAGGGCATCATCGACCACGCGGTGGACCAGCTGGCCGGTGGCGATCATCCCCGGCAGGTGCCCGCGCCGGTCACCGCCGTGCGGGTGGCGCGGCTGGCCGTGACCGAGGAGCCGCTGTCGGTCGACGAGCACGCCCGGCTCGTCGACGATGCCGCCGCGGGTGCGGTGGTGACGTTCGGCGGGGTCGTGCGCGACCACGACGGTGGCCGTTCGGTGCACAACCTGGCTTACGAGGGGCATCCGACCGCGAGCGACGTGCTGGCCGAGGTCGTGGCCGAGCTCTTGCCCGGCTGGACGGGCGTGCGCGCGGTGGCCGTCAGCCACCGCTTGGGCGCGCTCGAGATCGGCGACGTGGCGCTGGCCTGCGCGGTCGCCGCCGAGCACCGCGCGCAGGCTTTCGCGGCCTGTTCGGAGCTCGTCGACGAGGTCAAGGCCCGCCTGCCCATCTGGAAGCATCAGCACTTCGCAGACGGTACCGAAGAATGGGTCAACTCGCCGTAGTTGCCGGTACTTGACGGAAAAGGGCCCCACCGCCAGGGGAAAACCGCGGTGGGGCCCTTTTCAGGTCACAGCTGCTGCGCCGGACCGTCGCTCTCAGTGAGCGAAGATCACTTGGTGGCGAGCTTCTGGCCGACGACGATGAAGTCCGCGTCGGGCACGTACTGCTTGTTCATCTCCTGCAGCTTGGCGTAGCCGCCCTGCACGTTGAACTGGGTGGCGATCTTCGACAGGGTGTCACCCGCGACGACGGTGTAGTCACCGGCCGGGTTCGAGCCCGCGACACCGGAGGCGGCCGGAGCGGCCTGCTTCGGGGCCTCGGTCTTCGGGGCGACCTTCTTGGTGGTCTTCGGGGCAGTCTGCTGCTTGGCGGCCTTCGGGGCCGACGACTTGGACGAGCCGCCACCCTTCTTGCCGCAGACCGGCCAGGCGTTGATGCCCTGGCCCTGCAGAACACGCTCGGCGACAGCGATCTGCTGGTCACGCGAAGCGCCGGACGCACTGCCGGTACCGCCGTAGGCCTTCCAGGTGCTCTGCGAGAACTGCAGGCCACCGTAGTAGCCATTGCCGGTGCTGGTGTTCCAGTTGCCGCCGCTTTCACACTGCGCGATGGAGTCCCAGTCGGTCGCGTGCGCGGGGGTCGCAGCGATGGCGAGGGGGGCGCCGACCGCGATGCCGGCAACGGCGACGCGGGCGATGTGGCGGGTGGCAGCGGACATCTTGCGGTGCTTACCTCGGTACGACATGTGAATCTATCTCGTCTTCCTGCGCCTACGAGCCTGAGCTGAGGGTCAGCTCCTCGCGGAACTGGCCGGGTATCGGGCCCGGCTGACTCCGGCGGCGCACGACGCGTCGCCTCAGTCCCCTCGCCCCTGTCCAGAAATGCTTTCGCTCGGGGTATGGGTCCGGGAATCCGTTGGACAGGGCTGGGCGCTACGGATTCCCGGTCGTGCTGGTTGGTCGGGGCCAACCGAAAAGCGACGGTACGTAACGACGAGCGTGATCGGAAATTATTCGGTACGTGACCTACGTCACAGTAACGGCACGCAACCTATAACGATTCGACTGTTTATGCAGGTCAGCTGGCCGTTATCGGACCGTTTCCTGGCCGAGATAATTCACGGATCGTGAGGCTTGCATCACGTGGATTAAGGCATGACTGGCCCATTCGCGCCGTCACGGAAACGAACGAAACGCGCACTCTAGCGACCCCGGAGGAACACCGCCAGACCTGAAAGATCGTCGGTGTTGAGATGGTCGACCCCGGCGTCGGCCAGTTCTCGCCACAGAGCGTCACGAGACGCCCCCGCAGCGTCCGGCGTCGCCCAGAACCGGATCCGCTGCCCGGCCGCGTGGGCCCGGTCGACGAGCTCGTGGAGCCGGGCGCGTTCGGCGGCCGGGAACGGCCCCGCCCCCGTCCAGGTGAACAGCCCGGTCCAGTTGTCGGAGACCAGCGGGGTCACCCGGGGGTCCGAGCCGAGGCCCAGATCGCTCGTGTCGAGGATGCGGCCGTCGTAGAAGGCCAGCCGGTACCGCTCGCGGAGCAGGACGTCCTTCGGCCGGTTGCCGGACAGGACCGCGGTGACGGCGTGGCGCTGCACATGGCCGAAGAAATAGGAGGTGAAAAGGAAGGAGTAGCGCGGGTCACGCAGCCGCTTCTCCAGCGCCGCATAGGTACTGACGGACTCGCTCTTGACGTCGACGAGCAGCTGGAACGCGGCCGGACGCGGGTAGACGCCCCCGTGGTTGCGCAGGACGCGGTCGCGCAGCGGGTCGAGGTAGAGCGCCTCGAGCGTGCGCTCGGGCTTGAGATCCTCGGCGTTGTGGCCGACGAGCAACTGGCCGTCGACCAGGTAGATGTCGGCTTCGACGCT
Organism: Amycolatopsis sp. H20-H5; assembly: GCF_035828755.1. Lineage (NCBI taxonomy): Bacteria > Bacillati > Actinomycetota > Actinomycetes > Pseudonocardiales > Pseudonocardiaceae > Amycolatopsis > Amycolatopsis sp. H20-H5. The sequence continues at coordinate 40,825 of NZ_JAYMZS010000049.1, forward strand.
GGTGAAGCCCTGGTCGAGGGCGTCGAAGAGGGGTCTGGCGTGCTCGTAGTCGTTGTGCGCGTGGGCCTGCGGCAGCGGCCGGACCCCGTGGTGGTGGTCTGTGGCCGCCTGGTCCGTGGCCGCGGAAGCGGGGGAGCTCAGCAGCGCGCAGGCGGCCACAGCGGCCGCCAGGAGGGCGATGAGGCGTTGGGAGGTCTTCATGCCGCCGCATCCTGTGCGAGGCGGCCGTCGGGCCGGTGAACGGCGCGAGGCGGGCATACGAAGTGTCATGAAAGGGTCTTTGCGGACAAAAAGTGTCAGGAAAGACCCTTTCATGACACTCTGGGCGGAGCGGGTGGTCAGCCGCCGGCGAACGGCGGGAGGACGTCGAGCTCGGCGCCGTCGGTGAGCGGCCGGGCGAGGTCGCGCACCGCCACCCCGTCGAGCAGAAAGCTGACCGCGTCCAGGACGCGGGGCAGCGGGCCGGGGTGCAGCGAGCGCAGCTCCTCGACGGCGTCGCGAACGCGCGCGCCGGCGACCAGCTGCACCTTCTCTTCGTCGACGCCCGCGGCGGCTCGTGCCGAGGCGAAGTACCGCACCACGATGGTGATCGTCTGCATGCCTCAGCCGCCGATCGCGCTCATCGGCCGGATCGGCTGCGCGAACCCGGCCTCGTTGATCTCGTGTCCGGCGAGTTTGCCCCACATGGTCGCCCGCCAGGCGTCCGCCACCTCTTCGTCGGGCGCGCCCGAGCGCAGGAGCGAGCGCAGGTCCGTCTCGTCGTTGCTGAACAGGCAGGACCGGACGGCGCCGTCGGCGGTCAGCCGGGTGCGCTCGCAGGCCGCGCAGAACGGCCGGGTCACCGAGCCGATCACCCCGACGTCGCCGGGGCCGCCGTCGACCAGCCAGCGCTCGGCGGGCGCGCCGCCGCGCTTCGCCGGGAACGGGGAGAGCGTGAACGCCTCGCCGAGCATCCCGAGGATCTCGTCGGCGGTGATCATCTGGCCGCGGTCCCAGCCGTGCTGGGCGTCGAGCGGCATCTGCTCGATGAACCGCAGGTGGTAGCCCTGTTCCAGGCAGTAGCTCAGCAGCGGGACGGCCTGGTCGTCGTTGATCCCGCGCATCAGCACGGCGTTGACCTTGACCGGGTTCAGCCCGGCGTCGCGCGCCGCGGACATCCCGGCCAGCACCTGGGGCAGCCTGTCGCGGCGGGTGATCTTCTCGAACGTCTCGCGGTCGACGGTGTCGAGCGAGACGTTGATCCGGTCCAGCCCAGCCTCGGCCAGCGCGACGGCCCGTTTGGCCAGCCCGATCCCGTTGGTGGTCATGGAAACCCGCGGCCGCGGGGTCAGCGCGGTGATCTGCGAGACGAGCCCGGCCAGCCCGGGGCGCAGCATCGGCTCCCCGCCGGTCAGCCGGATGTCGGTGACGCCCAGCGTCTCGACCGCGATCCGCATCAGGCGGATCAGCTCTTCGTCGGACAGGACCTGTTCGCCCGGCATCCAGTCGAGGCCCTCGGCGGGCATGCAGTAAGTACAGCGCAGATTGCACTTGTCGGTGAGGGAGACCCGGAGATCGGTGGCGACCCGGCCGAACGTGTCCACCAGTTTTGGCGTGTCGGGCCTGGGCGCGCTCGGCACCCCTCGTGTACCGGGGACGCGAGGAAACCCAAGATCTACCGCAGTCATTGGCACCAGGGTAACTCGGAAGATGCCGCCCAGCCGAGCGGCTGGAATGATTCCGGTCCCGGAGTCTCTCAGTGGCGAAGCAGGTCAGCGCTTGTGAAAGGGTTACCGGCATGACGAGTGTGGCGGGAAAGACATATCCGGTGCCGCCGGACGAGCTCGCGCGCTTTGCCCGGCTCGGCCGTGAAGGCAGCACCCTGACCGTCCTGCGGCACGCCCGCATCGCCGAGCAGATGGGCCTCTCGTTCACCGATCACAAGGCACTCGATCTGGTCGGCCAGGCCGGCGGACCCCTTACGGCAGGCAGGATCGCCGAGCTCACGGGCCTTTCGACCGGCGCCGTGACCGGGGTCATCGACCGGCTGGAGAAGGCCGGGATGGTCCGCCGGGTCCGCGACACCGAGGACCGCCGCAAGGTCCTCGTGGAGGTCGTCCCGGAAGCGATGACCCGCTTCGTGCCGCTGTTCCAGTCGGCCTTCGACGGCATGCGGCGGCTGTTGGGCGGGTTTTCCCCGGCGGAACGGGAAGTGCTGGAGCGTTATCAGAACGCAATGCTTGAAGAGTTACGCGCGGAAATCCTCGGCAAAGGCCCGGCCGCATAGCTTTTCCTCATCTGCGGCTATAACCTCCGTCCCATGCCGCAATTCCGGTTATCCGAGGCCGCTGGTCTGCTCGGAGTGAGTGACGACACCGTCCGCCGCTGGGTCCGTGCCGGTCAGCTCACCGCGACCGACGACGCGGCCGGGCGCAAGGTCATCGAAGGCGCCGAACTCGCGGGTTTCGCCCGCGCGCAGGCCGAGACCACAGAGGACCCGTCTTCGGTCGGCCGGTCCGCCCGCAACCGGTTCGTGGGGCTGGTCACCGAGGTCATCTCCGACAAGGTGATGGCCCAGGTCGAGCTGCAGTGCGGGGCGCACCGCGTGGTGTCACTGATGAGTACCGAAGCCGTCCGCGAACTCGGCCTCCGGCCCGGGGTGCTCGCGGTCGCCGTCGTCAAGGCGACCACCGTCGTGGTGGAAACCCCGGAAGGAACCAAATGAGAAAGCTGGCCCTCGTCTTCGTCGTGGCCACCGCACTGCTGGCCACGGCCTGTAGTTCCTCGGACACCCCGAGTACGGCGTCCGGCTCGCCCTCTGCCGCTGGCGGCGGCGAGGCGAAGACGCTGACCGTGTTCGCCGCCGCGTCGCTCACCGAGTCGTTCGGTGCGCTGGGCAAGCAGTTCGAGGCGAGCCACCCCGGGCTCACCGTGAAGTTCAACTTCGCGGGCTCCTCCGCGCTGGTGCAGCAGCTGACCAACGGCGCGAAGGTCGACGTGTTCGCCTCGGCGGACCAGGCCAACATGGACAAGGCGACCAAGGGGCAGGTGATCGACGGCCAGCCGGCCGTGTTCGCCACCAACAAGCTCACCGTCGCGGTCGCCAAGGGCAACCCGAAGGGCATCAAGGCCTTCGCCGACCTCGCCAGGGCGGGCACGATCGTGGTCGTCTGCGCGCCGCAGGTGCCGTGCGGCGCGGCGGCCAAGAAGGTCGAGACGAACACGAAGGTCACGCTCAAGCCGGCGAGCGAGGAGCAGGACGTCAAGGCGGTCCTCACCAAGGTCCAGTCCGGTGACGCCGACGCCGGGCTCGTCTACGTCACCGACGCCACCTCGGCCGCGTCCAAGGTGGACAAGGTCGACTTCCCGGAGGCCTCGGGCGCGATCAACAACTACCCGATCGCCGTGGTCAAGGACGCTCCGCAGGCGGCGCTGGCGAAGGAGTTCACCGACTTCGTGCTCGGCGCGCAGGGCAAAGCCGAGCTGACCAAGGTCGGATTTGGCCCGGCTCAGTAGCGGCTTCGTGAGTGCCGGGGCTCCCCGGCACTCACGAGTCCCCTGGGTGCTGTGGGTGCCCGCGGTGTTCGCGCTGGCTCTCGTGGTGCTCCCGGTGGTCGGGCTGCTGGTGCGGTCCGACCTCTCCCGTTTCCCCGGCCTGATCACGACGTCGTCCTCCCTGCACGCGTTGCGGCTGTCGCTGATCACCGCCGGACTGTCCACAGTGGCCTGTGTGCTGCTCGGTGTCCCGCTCGCCGTGGTGCTGGCCCGCTCGCGCCTGCGCGGCATCCGGGTGCTGCGCGCGGTGGTGCTGCTCCCGCTCGTGCTGCCGCCGGTCGTCGGCGGGCTCGCCCTGCTGTACCTGCTGGGCCGCAAGGGTTTCCTCGGCTACCTGATCACCGTGGTGACCGGCGAGCAGGTGCCGTTCACCACCGCGGCCGTGGTCAGCGCGCAGTCGTGCGTCGCGATGCCGTTCCTGGTCGTCAGCCTCGAAGGCGCCCTTCGCGGCTCCGGCGACCGCTACGAGCGCGTCGCCGCGACGCTGGGTGCTCGCCCCTGGACGGTGTTCCGCCGGGTCACCCTGCCGCTGTTGATACCCGCGCTCGGTTCGGGCGTCGTGCTCAGTTTCGCCAGGGCGCTGGGAGAGTTCGGCGCGACCATCACCTTCGCGGGCAGCCTGGAGGACGTCACCAGGACGCTCCCGCTGGAGGTCTACACGCAGGCCGAGGTCGACACCGACAGCGCCGTCGCGCTCGCGCTGCTGCTGATCGTCGTCGCGATCCTCGTCATCGCGCTGGCCAGGCCGAAGGCGCTCGAAGGGGTCCGCGCGTGAGCCTCGAAGCGACGATCGGCCTGGTCAGAGGCGCTTTTGAGCTCGACGTCGAGTTCACCGTCCCGACTGGGACCGTGCTGGCCCTGCTCGGCCCCAACGGCTCGGGCAAGTCGTCCGTGCTCGGCTGCCTCGCCGGGCTGCTGGAGGCACAGCGCGCGCGGATCACGCTGGCCGGGCGCACCCTTTCGGACAGCCGGTCGGGCCTGCCGCCGCACGCGCGGGGGATCGGCCTGCTGTCCCAGGACGCACTGCTGTTCCCGCATCTGTCCGCATTGGACAACGTCGCCTTCGCCCCGCGTTCGACCGGTGCGAGCAGGCAGCGCTCCCGCGAGATCGCGCGCGAGTGGCTGACCGAAGTGGACGCCGCCGAGTTCGCCGACCGCAAGCCCGCCCAGCTGTCCGGCGGGCAGGCCCAGCGCGTCGCCATCGCGCGGGCGCTCGCCGCCGAACCCGCGTTGCTGCTGCTCGACGAGCCCTTCGCCGCACTGGACGTCGACTCCGCCCCGGCCATCCGCGGCCTGCTCCGGCGGGTACTGCGCACCGGGCCGACCACCGTCCTGGTCACGCACGACCCGCTCGACGCGCTCGCGCTGGCCGACCACGTCGCGGTGCTGGCCGGTGGCCGGATCGTCGAACGCGGGCCGACCCGCGAGGTGCTGGCCGCGCCCCGCACCGCCTTCACCGCCCGGATCGCCGGGCTCAACCTGGTCACCGGCGTCGCCGTGGTGGACGGGCTGCGCACCGGCGGCGGCCAGGTGCTCGCGGGCATCCCGGCCGGGGACGTCGTCAGCGGGGACGCCGCGGTGGCCGTCTTCCCGCCGAGCGCGGTCAGCGTCTACGTGCCGGACGGCGAGCACCGGGGCAGCCCGCGCAACACCGCCGACGCCGTCGTCACCGGGCTCGAACCCCACGGCCCGGTGATCCGGCTGCGGGCGGGCGGCGACGGCTGGGCACACGGGCTGACCGCGGACCTGACCCCCGCGGCCGTCGCCGACCTGGCACTCGAACCGGGGTCGCCGATCACCCTTTCGGTCAAGGCGGCCGCGGTGGCTGTCCATCCGGTCGCCGACCAATAGGGTGGGGGCATGAGCAAGGGCCGTTGGACGTACCTGACCGACATGGATGGCGTGCTGGCGAAGGAGGAGCACCTCGTCCCCGGCGCGGACGAGTTCCTCAAGGAGCTGCGGGCCAACGGGATCGACTTTCTGGTGCTCACCAACAACTCCATCTACACCCCGCGCGACCTGCGGGCCCGGCTGGAGCGGACCGGGCTGGACATCCCGGAGGAGTCGATCTGGACCTCCGCCATGGCCACCGCGAAGTTCCTCGCCTCCCAGCGCCCGAACGGCTCGGCGTTCGTGATCGGCGAGGCCGGGCTGACCACCGCGCTGCACGAGGTCGGTTACGTGCTGACAGAGCGCGACCCGGATTACGTCGTCCTCGGCGAGACGCGCACGTACAGTTTCAGCGCGATCACGCGGGCGATCCGGCTCATCGAAGCCGGGGCGAAGTTCATCGCCACCAACCCGGACGCGACCGGCCCGAGCATGGAGGGCTCGATGCCCGCGACCGGCTCGGTCGCCGCGCTGATCGAGAAGGCGACAGGGCGTTCCCCTTATTACGTTGGCAAGCCGAACCCGCTGATGATGCGCAGCGCGCTGCGGCGCCTCGGCGCGCATTCGGAGTCCACCCTGATGATCGGCGACCGGATGGACACCGATGTCCACTCGGGAATCGAGGCCGGGCTGCAGACCATCCTGGTGCTCACCGGCATCTCCACCCGGGAGTCGGCCGAACGCTATCCGTATCGGCCGACACTGGTGATCGACTCGATCGCCGACCTGATCGGGCGTACCGAAGACCCCTTCGGCGAAGGCTGACCGCCGTGACGTGCGACGAAGGGCTTATCGTCGGGTGATGAGCGAGGACCGGTCCACCTATGTCGTGGGCGATGTGCACGGCCACCGTGACGAGCTGGCCGAGGCGCTGCGCGCCGTCGGGCTCGTCGACGACAAGGACGACTGGTCCGGTGCCCACGACCACCTCTGGTTCCTCGGCGACTTCACCGATCGCGGGCCCGACGGCGTCGGCGTGATCGATCTGGTGATGAAGCTGGACAGCCAGGCCGCCGAAGCCGGCGGCGAATGCAACACCCTGCTCGGCAACCACGAGATCCTGCTGCTCGGCATGTTCCACTTCGGCGACACGGCCGTGCCCTCGGACTTCGGTCCCCGCAGTTTCGCGCGCAGCTGGGAGATCAACGGCGGCCTGCTGTCCGATCAGGACAGGCTCACGCCGGAGCACATCGCGTGGCTCACCGCCCGACCGCTGCTGGGGCTCGCCGCGGACCACCTGCTCATGCACTCCGACACCCTCGAGTACCTCGACTGGGGTGACGGCATCGAGGAGATCAACGGGAACGTCAAGGAAATCCTCGAGGGCAGCGACATCACCGAGTGGTGGGACGTGTGGCGCCGGATGACCACGCGTTACGCCTTCCGCGGCCCGGACGGGCCCGAGGTCGCGCAGCGGCTGCTCGACCAGCTCGGCGGAGAGCGGATCGTGCACGGCCACAGCGTCATCGCCGATCAGCTGGGCATCCACCCCGCGCAGATCGACGGCCCGTACCTGTACGCGGGCGGCAAGGCGCTCGGCATCGACGGCGGCCTGTTCGTCGGCGGGCCGTGCCTGGTCACCGAGCTGCCGTACGAGCCGGAGTCCTGACCTACGGCAGGTCGACGATCTCCTTGCCCAGCGGCATGAGCGAGATCGGGATCATCTTGAAGTTCGCCACGCCCAGCGGGATCCCGATGATCGTGACGCACAGCGCCACCCCGGTGAGCGCGTGTCCGATGGCCAGCCAAAGCCCGGCGAAGACGAACCAGATCACGTTGCCAAGGCACGAGCCCGCTCCGGCGTCATGCCGATCGACCACGGTCCGCCCGAACGGCCAGAAGGCGTAGTTCGCGATCCGGAACGACGCCAGCCCGAACGGGATGGTCACGATGAGGATGCAGCAGACCACCCCGGCGAGCAGGTAACCCATGGCCATCCAGAAGCCGCACAGGACCAGCCAGATGATGTTGAGCAGGAATCGCATCAGACGTGCAGCTCCCCTTCGGCGACGGTGACGGCCTGCCCGATGATCTTGACCAGGTCGCCGTCAAGCTGCATCCGCACGAGCCCACCCCGCGCGGAAGCCTGGTAACCGGCCAGCTTCTTGTCGTCGAGCCGCTTGCCCCAGTACGGCGCCAGCGAGCAGTGCGCCGACCCGGTCACGGGGTCCTCGTCGATCCCCACCCCCGGCGCGAAGAACCGGCTGACGAAGTGGATCTCGCCCTTCCCCTCGAAGGCGCTCACGATGAGCCGCCCGGTCCATGTGGCCGCGAGGGCGTCAAGGTCCGGCTGCAGCGCGCGTACGTCGTCAGCCTTGGCGAGGACGGCGAAGAGGTTCTCGCGGCTTCGCCCCACGTACTGGATCTCGACCCCGGGCAGAATGCCCGAGAGGTCGTCGTCGGACTCGACGGGCGGATCGACCGGAAAGTCCATCCCCACCCAGCCGCCCTCGGCACGGCAGCTCAGCTCACCGCTTCGAGTGGCGAAAACCTGCTCCCCACCGAGCACGTGCGTCGTCGCCAGCGTCGCGTGTCCGCAAAGATCAACCTCGGCCGCCGGAGTGAACCACCGAAGCGACTTCGGCCCTTCGCCGCTCGTGACGACGAAGGCGGTCTCGGAGTGCTTGAACTCCGCTGCCACCGCCTGCATCCAGCCCGGCTCCGCGGGGGAGTCGAGCAGGACGACAGTGGCGGTGTTCCCCGCGAAGGCGTCAGCGGTGAAGGCGTCGACGAGGTAGAAGCGCATGCTTCCAACCTAGCCACGTCGTGGGGTGCCGGGCCTCCGGGTTTACCCCGATACGGCCCCGGACTCAGGCGCCGATGACCGGCGTCGTGGCCTTCTGCCCGTCAGCCCCGTACTCCGGCCGGGCTTCGAACACCTCGTCCGGATCCTCCTGCGTCGGCGTCTTGTTCTTGTGCTCCTTGTCCTCTTCCTTCTTCTTGCCAGCGCCGGCACCGGCGGCACCCGCACCACCAGCGCCCTTGGCGTTCGCGGCGGCGACCCCACCCCGCGCGATCCGCTCCCCGGCCGACTTGCCGCTACCACTCCCGCTGCCCTTACCGGGCTCGCTCTCGGCGCCACCGGTCTTACCGGACGTGTAACCGCCACCGGAGACCCGCGACCCGGCGAACCCGCGTCCGCCACCGCCCGGCCCGGACCGTCCGCCGCGCACCGTGTCGCCACCTGCTCCGCCGACGCCGCCGCCACCGGAGATGGCCATGCCGTCCGGCCCGAGCCGCGGCATCCCGCCCCCGAGGTTGCCCCCGGGCATCCTGGTCGCCCCGCCGCCGAGGCCCGGCGTCCCGCCGCTAGTGCTCGACCCGGGCGGCAGGTACGTGCCGCTGCCGCCGCCCCCGTAGGTCGGCGGCTGACCACCGGCACCCGGCTGAAGCGCCCCGGGGACGCCTGCCTGGGTTCCCGGCGTCGGCGTGAAGCCACTGCCACCCGGCATCCCGGAACCGGGGCCGCCCGTGGTGCCACTCACGCTGCCCGGGTTGAAGCTGCTGGCCGAGGTGCTGTCGTTGTGCTGCCCAGGCTGCTGCGGCGGGTTGTACGTCGGTTGCGTCGTGGCGGTGCCGTGGTAGGTGTTGTCCAGGCCCTGCATGATCTGCACCGCCTGCTGATGATCGGCGTCGGCCTTCTGCTGCTTGCCCGAGATCGCGTTCATCGTGTTCGTCGAGCTGACGAGGTCACCAGCGGCGAACTGCTTGACTGCCTTGTCCATCTCGGCGTTCTGGTCGAAATGGGTGGGCTCGGGCATGTTCGTCTTCGCGTAGTGCGCCGCCGCTGACTGCTGGGAGTAGCGGTTGGACGTCAGCTGCAGGGCGCTGCCGGTCTGCTCGGCGTGGCCTGCGGTGTTCTGGAAGTAGTTGTTGGCGTTGCCCGCAGCCGAGCCCTGCCACAGGGAGTCGGACGCGCCGGCGGCGTCGGTGAAGTCGTTCGACACGCCCGCAAGCCAGTTCGCGAACTCGTTCGACACCCGGCCCCTGGCGTCGATGTCGCCGGTGTCGAGCCCGGTGTGCACCATGTTGTACAGCTCTTGATGGGGCTTGCTGGGGTAGTTGTCCTCGGGTGCCGGTGCGTCGCCTCGGGTGGTCTGGCCCTGAAGGAGATGATCGCCTTGTGACACGGAGTAGTCGGCGGCGGACTTCTCGGTCTGCGCCTTCGTACCCTGGTCGACGTCGGGTCGGTCTTCGGCGCCGAAGTGACTGTTGCCCTGCTGGAGCTTCTGCTGGGTCTGGGCGTAGTAGTCGGCCTCGTACTGTCGCTGTTCGGCCCGGTGGTTTGGCTGGCTCACGACTGAGCTCCCCTCTCAGCTCGCTTCGGACGGTGTCACAGACCGTTGTTGATCTTGGCGAAGGACTGACTGTGGGCTTCCTCAGTCTCGCGGTAGTTGGCACGCGCGATCACCAGCGCCTCACGGGCCTTCTTGATGCCGTCCGCCATGAGTTCGAGGTTGGGGATCAGCGACTGCGGGCCACCGTTGGCAACCTCGACGTTGAAGGCCGCGACCTTGCCGCCATACTTGTGGGACCCCATCTGGGCTGCCTGTGTGAGGACGTTCAGCTCGAATAGGTGATCCGGGTACTCGTGCAGGAACCGGTCGCAGGCTTTGAGATAGCGTTGGAATCCGGCCTCGTTGATGGCGAACCCGCCACTCTCGGCGAGCGCCTTGAGCTGCTGGCCTCCCTGGTCGACCCGGGCGGCGCCTGCGCCGTCCAGGGGTGCGTTGAGCATGTCGGACAAGAAACTACTTCCGGCGTCACCTGCTGCGGGCGTGCTCGGCGGCTGATTGCCGAACTCAACGTCGTCGCTCATAGCCCCTGCCCCTGTTCAGTACCATGCGTGTTCGCATAACCACTGTAACCAGACGGAACATGCTTGTCAGCGGTTCGTGCCAACCGAGGCTTTGTGCGGCAGGTCACCCGGTCTTGGGTAGAAACATCTCGATCTTGGCGGATGCCTGATTCGCGTAGGTGCAGGCCTCGTCGGTGTCTCTGCTGACGAGGGTAACGACGACGATGGCACGTGAGTTCGGTTTGACCTCAATTTTGTTCATGCAGTCGCCTTTGGCACCGACGTTTTCGCGTACTTGGATGGCTCTGCGGTCCTTGACGTGGCCGGTGCGGGCTTTGCTGGGATCAGGGATGCCTTCGTCGATGGTCTGGCCTGCTTGAAGCAGGAGGCCAACCGTGCCATATGTGGGCTTGTTGAAGCTGCAGGCGTGTTTGGGGTCAGCGCTGCTGGGGACGGCGGTGGGGTAGCCCTCACCGGCAAGGGCTTGGTCGAGGATGGTGCAGGGGTTCGAGTTGAGGAAGGGGTCTGTGGGGCTTGTGGGGGAGGCGCTGGTGGGGGGTGGGGTAGTGGCGGGGGTGGCTGAGCCGCCGACGGCGGAGCTGCACGCGGTCAAAGTGAGAGCCAGCGCGGCCAGGGTGAGGGTGGCCGGACGGCGGCGGGTCGTCATGCTGGTACCACTTGGTCGGGCACGAAACGAGCGTCGTTCACCCGTGGCCTCTGGTGCTTGCTGTGTGCTCATTCCCCTGCCTTTGCCCCTTTTTGGCCACCGTGTGTGCCTGTGCGCCCACTGTAGTGGCGAGGCGTCCTGGCCTGCCAGGACGCACGCGGGACGTTGCCGAAGTGTCAGTCTTATTGACGGCGAGTCTCATCGCGGCCGTTTCGCGACAGTGGTGTAGACCCGGATAGCGGTTGTCCCTCAAGTTCTGGAGCGACCAGCCAGTCATCTCCACGGAGGTGCGCCCGGACTCGAATGTCAGCGGGGACTGCATGCTGCTGCCGAAGTTGATCAGGCAAGCCAGCCCGTCGCCCACGCTGAACGGCACGGCTTTCGGCTCGCTGAAGGGGCGGCGGTTTGCTGGGATAGCGATGAGATCACGGGAGTCTTCCGGCTCGAGCGCGGCGGCCCGAAGGCGTTCGAAGGCCCGGATGTACTGGTCGAGCCATGGCAATCTGCCGGTGCGTCGCCACGATTCGACGGTCGAGTTCACCATCGAGGCCATAGCGATGCCTGCCGGTTAACTCCGGGCTTCGGTGATGCTCTCGTGTAGCCAGCGGCGCAGGTGTGACCCGTCCGAGGGAACGAACCGGTACCGCGTCTCGCCGCCGGGGAGCTGCTCGGTGAACGTCAGGAAGCGGCCGCCGTCGGTGTCGAGGAAGTTCACCGTGCCCACCGGGCGGAGCCTGCCGGACGTGCGGACGGACAGCTCCACCGTGCCGTGGCGGTGGGGTGGCCAGGTCGAGAACTTGGCCAGGGCTTTCTCGTTCGCCCTGCGCTGGGACGCCATCGCGGAGAAGTCTTCCGGGGCGTCGGGGCGGCCGCCGCGGGTGATCGTCAGGGGGGCCAGTGGGACCGGGACGTAGGGCGGGAGCATGCCGATTACCGTGTTGACCAGGCGATCCGCTCGGAGCTGGAGGAAGCGGATGTCGTCGGCGGCCAGCTCGGAGAAGACGCCGACGCTGCCGGATGCCGCCGCTCGGTAGAAGACCTTGAGGTTGTCCTCGATCTCCACCGCGCGGACGATGATCAGCACCTCGGGACGGGTCCAGGTCTCCAGTGCCTCGGCGACTTCGAGGTCCAGTTTGTCCTGCCTGGCGAGCCCCCGGGCGCGGAGCGAGTCCCAGGCCGTGGTCACCGCGCGTTCGTGGTCGACCAGGGTCGTGCCGACGCTGGGTACCTCGAACGGGTGCCAGTTTCTGGGTAGGCCGGCACGCTCGGCGACGGCGTCCACCTCGGTCAAGCTCAGGGAGAATTCCTCCGGCACGCCTTGCTTCCCTCCGTGACCCGTATCCCGAAGTCGAGCGTAGCCGAACCGCTACTCCTGTTTCGGCATCCGGCCGCGCTTAGACTCGGGCGCAGTCACCGCCGACTTCAGGAGGCACCATGCCTGACGCGCCCGTCGTTCCCGGTTACGCCTCGGGAATCTCCGACGTTCCCCTGCTCGGGGACACCATCGGCGACAACTTCGACCGGACGGTCGCCGCCTTCGGGGACCGGGACGCGCTGGTGGACCGGGCCGCCGGGCAACGGTGGACCTACCGGGAGCTCGCCGCTGAGGTGGACGCGCTGGCGCTGGGGTTGCTCGACGCCGGGATCGGCAAGGGCGACCGGGTCGGCATCTGGGCGCCGAACCGGGCGGAGTGGACGTTCACCCAGTACGCCACCGCCAAGATCGGGGCGGTGCTGGTCAACATCAACCCGGCCTACCGCTCCCACGAGCTGGAGTTCGTGCTCAACCAGGCCGGGATCCGGCTGATCGTGGCCGCCGAGAGCTTCAAGACCTCCGACTACGCCGGGATGATCGAGCAGGCGCGGCCGAAGTCCCCTGGGCTGGAGCACGTCGTGCTACTCGGCGGCGAGAAGTGGACTTCGCTGCTTGAGACCGGGCGCAAGGGTGACCCCGCTTTGTTGGCCGAGGTGGCCGGAACGCTGAGCGCGGACGATCCGATCAACATTCAGTACACGTCCGGGACCACCGGGTTTCCCAAGGGCGCGACGCTGAGTCACCACAACATCCTCAACAACGGTTTCTTCGTCGGCGAACTGTGCAATTACACCGAAGCCGACCGCGTGTGCATCCCGGTTCCCTTCTACCACTGCTTCGGCATGGTGATGGGAAATCTCGCCTGCACCAGCCACGGCGCGTGCATGGTCATCCCCGCGCCGGGTTTCGACCCGAAGGCGACGCTGGAGGCTGTGGCCGCCGAGCGGTGCACCTCGCTGTACGGGGTGCCGACGATGTTCATCGCCGAGCTGGCCGACCCGAGTTTCGCCGAGCACGACCTGTCCTCGCTACGGACCGGCATCATGGCGGGCTCGCCCTGCCCGGTCGAGGTGATGAAGCAGGTCATCGACCGGATGGGGATGGCGGAGGTGTCGATCTGCTACGGCATGACCGAGACGTCGCCGGTGTCCACCCAGACGCGCGCTGACGATTCCATCGAGCGGCGCGTGTCCACCGTGGGCCGGGTCGGGCCGCATCTGGAGGTCAAGGTCGTCGACCCCGAGACCGGGCAGACGATGCCGCGCGGCGAGCCGGGCGAGCTGTGCACGCGGGGTTACTCCGTGATGCTCGGGTACTGGGAGCAGCCGGAGAAGACGGCCGAGGCCATCGACGCCGCCCGGTGGATGCACACCGGCGACCTCGCGGTGATGGACACCGACGGGTACGTCAACATCACCGGCCGCATCAAGGACATGGTCATCCGCGGCGGCGAGAACCTCTACCCGCGGGAGATCGAGGAGTTCCTCTACACGCATCCGGACATCCTCGACGCCCAGGTCATCGGCGTCCCGGACACAAAGTACGGCGAAGAGCTGATGGCCTGGATCCGGATGCGCGACGGCGCGGCCGCGCTGACCACCGAGGCTGTGCGGGAGTTCTGCACCGGCAAGCTCGCGCACTACAAGATCCCGCGGTACGTCCACGTCGTGGACGAATTCCCGATGACGGTCACCGGCAAGGTCCGCAAGATCGAGATGCGCGAGAAGTCGATCACCATCCTCGGCCTCGAAACGGCCGCTTCCACCCAGCACGCCTGACGGCCCATGCCTGCTGGTCCCTGAAGGCCACCATGACGGCGTTAAACGCCGTCATGGTGGCCTTCAGGGACTTCCGAATCAGCTCGTGGCTTTGGCGGCGGCCTCGGCGAACGCCTTCGCGTCCTCTTCGCCGAAGGTCTCCTCCAGGTGCTCGGGGGTGTAGTCGAGGTCGATCTGCTCGACGGGCATCCCCCGCGCCGACTCGATCGCGCCGAGCCGTCGCTGCGCGCGGTCGGCGGCATACTGGATGATCTCCTGCGGGTCGTTGTCGAACGGCACCTCGTCGAACTGGTCCTGCACCCACTGGATCATCCCGAGCGCGTGCGGCATCAGCTCGCCCATCCGCTGCTGCACGGCGTCCCACATCGAGTCGTCCGCGGCCACGTGCCGGCGGCAGGTGAACGTGCCCCACGCCATGTGCCGGCGTTCGTCGTCGCTGATGCGCTTCACGAGCTCCTGCATGCCCGGCAGGATCTGCTTCTCCGAGCAGATCATCTGCCACGAGTAGTACCCGGTGAGCGCGAGACTGCCCTCGACGACATGGTTGTACGTGACGCTCGCCCGGATCTGGTTGAGCGGGCTGGGATCGGACTCCAGGATGCCGAGCGACTCGGGCAGCTCCTCGTAGAAGAGCTTGCGGTAGTGCGGGTTGTCGGCCACGTAGGAATGCAGGTCGTCGGTCAGCCCGACGGCGTCCATCCAGCGCCGGAACACCTCGCAGTGCTTGGCCTCCTCGAAACAGAACTGGCTCAGGTACATCTCGTCGCCGAACCGCCCGGTGGCGGCCATCGCCTTCATGAACGGCTGGATGTCCTCGGTGACGGCCTCTTCCCCGGCGATGAACTGTGCCACCAGATAGGTCGCCGAGCGTTTCTGTTCGTCGTTGAGCGTTTCCCAGCCCTCCAGATCGTGGCTGAAGTCGATGTCCGCCGGGTTCCAGAACTTCTTGTTGCCCTTGAGGAACAGCCGCAGCGGGAAGGATTCCCAGTTGAGCCCGCCGCGGCGCAGGGAGGAGAACCCGGTGCGGTGGCGGATGGAAAGCGTGTCGGTCATGACGAGACCCTTCGTGTCACTCCATTGTAGACAAATCAGCGGACGAATTGGACGAATCAGTGGACTGATCGGTGAAGCTCGCGATCGCGGGCGCCATCACCGCACAGACGGTGTCGGCGGCTTCGACGGCCGAATGGGTGCGCAGCACGAGGTGACTCAACGAAAGCCGGACCACGGCTTCGGCGAGTAGCGCCGCCTGGTCCTCGGACAGGGTGGGTTCGAGCTCGCGGTACTGCCCGGCCGCGAGTTCGGTCGCGGCGGTGAGGATGGGCTCGCCCTTGGTGGTCAGCAGCGGCAGCAGGTCCTCGCCCGCGTCGGTGCCCAGTGCCGCGGCGACGAGCCGGTTGCGCCTGCCGTGCTCGATGGTGAACGTCACCGCGCAGCGGATTCCGGCGAGCAGCCCGTCGGCCTCGTCGAACCGCTGCCGGATGCCGTCGAGGAATTCCGAAGTCGTGCGCAGCGTGACGGCCTGGGTGAGTGCCGCCTTGCTGCCGAACTCGTTGTAGACGGTCTGCCTGCTCACCCCGGCCCTCGCCGCGACGTCGGCCATGCGCAGCGCCGCGTACCCGCGGTCTGGCAGGAGTTCGGTCGCGGCGTCGAGTAGCGCCTCGCGCAGCGAGGCCTTGGTGCGTTCGGTGAAGCTGGTGATCTCGGCCACAGCTCCAGCTTGACACAGTTCGAATTCGTGTCAAGGGGCTTTACCCATCCCAAAGGTGTGTACAACCCGCTACCGTGGCGGGGTGGGCATCACCGTCGGTTTCGACCTGGACATGACATTGATCGATTCGCGGCCCGGCATGCTGGTGGCGATGAACCGGCTGGGGGAGGAGTCGGGCCTCCCGCTCGACGGCGTGCACTTCGCCGCGAACCTCGGCCCGCCGCTCGATGACAGTTTGCGCGGCTACGGCGCGCCCGAGGAGCGCATCCCGGAGCTGATCACGCGCTTCCGCGGCTTCTACCCGGACGTCGTCGTGCCGGTCACCCTCGCGCTGCCCGGCGCGGCCGCCGCGCTGCGCGCCGTGCGTCAGGCGGGCGGGCGGACGCTGGTCGTCACGGGCAAGTACGGCCCCAACGCGCAATTGCACGTCGACGCGCTCGGCCTCGAGGTCGACGAGCTGGTCGGCGAGCAGTGGTCGACCGGGAAGGCGGTGTCACTCCTTGAGCACGGCGCCGTCGCCTACGTGGGTGACCACCGCGGGGACATCCGCGGCGCGAAGGCCGCCGGAGCGCTCGCGGTCGGCGTCACGACCGGGCCGTGCTCCCGCGCAGAGCTGGAGGCCGAAGGCGCGGACGTCGTGTTTGACTCGCTCGAGGAGTTCCCAGACTGGTTCGCCTCAGTCCCACCCGCCAGCCCACCGCCACGCTCAATGGAGGCGCTGCGCGCCCGATCTAGTTCTTACGGCGAGCTTCGTGGACCAGCGCGATGATCCCCAGCCCGAGACCGAGCGGGGTGATGATCCCGGCGGCGGCGCTCAGCCACACGGGCAGGTTCTCCAGCCCGGCGGCGAACATGATGAAGACCGCGAGCACGGCCACCATGCCGAGCGCGAACAGGCCGATGCCGAGCCGCATCAGGAACGGTTTTCCGGGGGTCGCCACGGCGGTCTCCTTAACAGCGGTCTCCATCCGGCAGATGCTATCCGTCGGTATCCGCTTCTCCCCAGGGCAGGTGGCGAGATAGGCTCTTTCCACGCGCGTCCTGGGTACGCCCCCGGGGCGCGTTCGTCGTGAGCAGGGACAGAGAAGGACTGGTGAGGGAAGTGCCGACCGGCAAGGTCAAGTGGTACGACGTGGAGAAGGGTTTCGGTTTCGTCACCCAGGATGACGGCGCCGACGTGTACATCCGCAAGGCCGCGCTACCGCAGGGTGTCGAGGGGCTCAAAGCCGGTCAACGGCTGGAGTTCGGCGTCGCCGACGGCCGTCGCGGCCCGCAGGCACTCTCCGTCCGGCTGCTCGACCCGCCGCCTTCGGTCGCCGAGGCCCGCCGCCGCCCGGCCGAGGAGCTGCACGGCCTCATCGAGGACATGATCAAGCTCCTCGAGACCAAGGTGTCCCCGGACCTGCGCCGCAACCGCTACCCGGATCGCAAGTACACCAAGCAGATCGCCGAGATCATGCGCGCTGTCGCCCGGGACCTGGATCCGTAATTTTTATCGCGCTACCGCGATCGCGCTGCCAGGGCGCTCCTTCAGTAGGTCACGTCACCTGGCGCTTGAGGGCGCCCTGCCATCGCGATAGCGGGGCCTGGCGGCCAAAAAGCGCGACTTCAAGGGATCAAGGGACCTTTGGTCGCGTTAGCCGGGGCCGGGTTAGCCGGGGCTGGGTTGGCTGGGCCGGGCTAGCTGCAATGGTCGCCGGGTTCGCCATGGCCCGGCCACGCTCGTCCGCCCAGATGTCCCTGAAGGCCACCATGACGGCGTTAGACGCCGTCATGGTGGCCTTCAGGGACATCTGTAATCGGGCAAGTCGGGACTCAAACGGACTACAGTGCGGCAGTTTGTCCTCTGTGGATGGAGGATGCGCCTGGGTGAACCCGCGCTTGAAGTCCCTGGCATTGGGGCTGGCCGGGGTCGCGTTGGTTAGGGTGGGTTAGCTTTGGTGGGTTGGGGCGGGGTCGATCTGCAGGGACCAGAGGGCGATGGTGATCGGCTCGGCGTCCTCGGGGTTGCCGGTGCGGCTGATCGCCGCGGCCTGGGCGATCTCGACGACCAGGATCTGGTCGGAGGCACTCGGCGGGGTGACGGTGTAGGCGTAGCGGTCGCGTGAGGTGACGAGCGTCTCCTGCAGCGGTTGCGGCTCGCCCTTGGCGTTGACGTACTGCGCGGTGACCTTCCAGAGCGAATCCGCGATCTCGCCGGGCACCGAGATCTGCACCGGCTTGCCCGGCCGCACCTTCAGCTTGCCCGCCGCGTCCGGATCGCTGCTGCACTTGCCGGTCTTCGGGTCGCAGGCGGCGAGCGGGGTCACGTTGACTGTCTTGCCGTCGGCGAAGAACGTCACCTCGGCCGGGCCGGGAGCGGAACAGCCCGCCACCACGAAACCACCGGCCGCCAGCAGGGCCATCACACGAGTTCGCCGCATGCCCCGAACATTACGAGCCGGCACGCCAGCCCGAATCGCCACCCCTGGCCGGGATAGGCCCGCTGCTGGTCGGCTCCGGCCGCAGCGGCCGGTCGCCGCCGATCCCCGGGATCAGCGAGCCGCCGCGCCGCACCAGGAACGTCTGCACCAGCCCGACCGCGAGCAGCAGCGAAACGACCAGGAAGCCGATCCAGTACGTCGGCGGCAGCAGCAGGCCGATCGCGCCACCGAAGCACCACGTCAGCTGCAGCACGGTTTCCGAGCGCCCGAACGCCGACGCCCGCGACTCTTCTGGCAGGTCCTCCTGGATCACCGCGTCGAGGCTGATCTTCGACAGCGCACTGGCCGAAGCGCCGACGAGCGCGACTATCGCCGCCGTCGCCAGCCCGGACAGGATCGACGCGACCACCGTGGCCGCCAGACAGGCGGCGACGGACGAGATGATCACCTGATCGGGTTTGCCGAAGTGCAGGCGCGAACCGAGCAGGTTGCCGATGAACCCGCCCAGACCCGCGCCGGCGCCGATCACGCCGAGCAGCAGCAGTTGCATGCCGGGGCTGTGCCCGGTGCCCTCCGTCTGCGCCTTGACCGCGAACGCGGCGAACATCATCAGGAACCCGGTGAGCACGCGGATCGTGCCGTTGCCCCAGAGCGAGAGGACTATCTGGCGGCCCATGGGCTGCCGCTTGCGCCGCTCCTTCTTCTCCGGATGTGCCGACAGGGACGCGGGCACCTCGCCCTCGGTCACCTCGACCCAGGCTGGGATGCGCATCGACTGCACCGCCGCGGCGAGACAGATCAGCGCGGTGAACCACAGCGCGCCAGCGGCCCCGGAGATCGCGTTGACGCCGCTGGCGAGCGCGCCGAACGTGCCCGCCGCGATCAGGCCGAACACGGTCAGCCGGGCGTTGGTCTTCGAGAGCGTGATCTCCGGCGGCAGCACCCGCGGCGTGACCGCCGCCTTGAGCACGGTGAACGACTTCGACAGCACCATCAGGCCCAGCGCCGCCGGGTAGAGCAGCCAGTCGTCGAAGTGCAGCGCCATCACCACGGCCATCAGCGCCTGGCCGACCGAGGACACGCACATGGCGAGCCGCCTGCCGCGCTGCACCTTGTCCAGCGCGGGGCCGATCACCGGCGCGACCAGCGCGAACGGCGCGATCGTGATGAGCAGGTAGAGCGCGACCTTGCCCTTGCTCTCGCCGCTGCTCGCGGCGAAGAACAGGGTGTTGGCCAGCGCGATCGCCATCGCGGCGTCGCTGGCGTAGTTCAGCATCACCGCGTACGTCAGCGCCGTCAGCCCGGACTTGTCCGCGCCGTCGGCCTTGGTCGCCCGCTGGAACGCGCCGACAGCCTGCCCGGTGAGCTGGCGGCTGCGCATCGCGGCGACGCGCGTGACGGTGATTTTCTTCGGCAGCTTCGGGATGCTGCCCGCGCCGGGAGCCGCGGTGGTGGGCGGGTCCCCGGCCTCGGGCGGCGTCTCACGGGGCTCGCCCGCGTAACCGCCGGTGTCGTAGTGGTCGTACTCGCCGCTGCCGGGACGGCGATCCTCGTAGTAGCCGCCACGCGGCGGGGGCGGCGGCCGGGCCGGACGGTCTCGCTGGACCGGCTCGGTGCGCCGGTACGACGGGTCGGCTGGCGGATACGGGCGCGCGCCTCGCGGTGAGTAAGGCGGTGGGCTGGGGTATCCCATCGGGATCGCGCCGGTGGGCGCTTCGTCCGCTGTCGGGACCGAGTGGTTCGACGCTGGCTGGTTCGGGGCCGCGCCTTGGGGGACGGGCGGCGGGTATGCGCGCGGCGCCTCGTCGTAGAACCGGGTGCGCGGCGGCTGTTCGACGGGAGGCTGCTCGACGCGGGTGTGGTCGGCTGAGGCGGCTCGCCAGGGCGTGGCCTGCCCGGCGCCGGGCTCCGGCGTCCACTTGCGCTTGCTCTTGCGGGGCGCAGCATCTTTGCCCGACCGCCCGAAACGCGAGCTGCCGGGTTCGGATCGCGAACCGAAACGTGCCACCTCCCAATCCTGCCCTACCTGGGGGCCTTCCCGCCGGATCAGGGGCGGACGATTCAGGATCGGGGGACGAACTTCACCCTGAACTGTTTGGGCCAGAGCTTCCCGGTGAGCAGGAACTCGTCCGTGCCGGGCACCGCGGCGATGCCGTTGAGCACGTCCGCGCCGGTCCGCTCCGAGTCGCTGAGCAGGCCGGATGCGTCGATCACGCCGGTGACGTGGCCGGTCGTGGTGTCGATGCGCAGGATCGTGTCGGTCTGCCAGACGTTGGCGTACACCGTGTCGCCGACGCACTCGAGCTCGTTGAGCTGGTCGTACCCGACCGAGACCTCGCCGGTGACGGCGAAGCTCACCGGATCGCGGAATGTCAGCTTCGACGAGCCGTTGCTCATCACCAGCCGCCCGTCCGGCTGGTGACAGAGGCCCCAGCCCTCGCCCTGGTAGGCGACCCGGCGCTTCTCCGCGAGCGTCTTCGAGTCCCGTTCGATCGCGAAGCCGTTCTGCCAGGTCAGCTGCCAGAGCGTCGGCCCGAGCACGGTCACGCCCTCGCCGAACAGCGGCGGCGCGAGCACGGCGTTACCGACCGGCCGCGCGCCGGCCGGACCCGTCCGCAGCGAAGACCGGCCGACCAGACCGGTGCTCTCGTACAGCGTGTCGCCGCTGAATTCGAGCCCCTCGGTGAACGCCCCGGTGTCGTGGGGGAGGGTACCGAGAACCTGGGGCCGCAGCTGCTCGGCGGCGGTTTGCGCGGGGGCCGGAGTGGCCGCGGGCGTGCCGGCGCAACCGCCGAGAACGGCGGCCAGCAGCATCGAAGTGGTGATCAGCTTTCGCACGGCGCCTAGCCTGACATGGCCGCTCGCGATGCGTGCGGCACAATTGGAGGTATGACCTTGCTGTTGACTCTGGACGACGGCTCTATCCACCGCAAACTGGCCGGTGCGGTGGACACCGCACGCGACGCCGTGCTGCAGGAAGCCGCCGCCGACCAGGTCGGCGCGTATGTCGGCGTCGGAAGTGAAGACGCCGTCTCGGTGAGCCACCAGTTCGAGGCCGCCGTGCCCGGCTACGGCGGCTGGCGCTGGTGCGTCACCGTCGCGCTGGCCGCCGAGGACGAACCGGTGACCGTCAGCGAGGTCGTCCTCATCCCCGGCCCCAACGCGCTCGTCGCCCCGGCCTGGGTGCCGTGGGAACGGCGCGTGCAAGCGGGAGACCTCGGCGTCGGGGACCTCTTCCCGACCGACGACGACGACCCGCGCCTGGCCCCGGCGTACCTC
>NZ_JAYMZS010000050.1:0-3182 GCF_035828755.1 Amycolatopsis sp. H20-H5
CATGGTGGCCTTCAGGGACCGTCGAGGTGTCTGGACCGGGCGAAATGGCCGACGGTGTCTGTCCGGGGCGGTCCCGATTGTCGGCTTGGCGAACCGGTACCCGACAAGAGGAGTTCGCCCATGTCCCCACCAGACCGGCCGACTCGGCGCGGTGCGGCGTTGACGCTGCTCTGCACGGCGAACTTCATGGTCATCCTGGACTCGCAGATCGTCATACTGGCACTGCCGTCGATCGAACAGGACCTGTCACTCACCCCGGTCGGCACGCAGTGGGTGCTGAGCGCGTACCTGCTCAGTTTCGGCGGGCTGCTGCTGCTCGGCGGCCGGGTGGCGGATCTGCTCGGCGGGCGGCGGGTGTTCCTGATCGGCACCACGCTGTTCCTGCTCACTTCGCTGGCCTGCGGGTTCGCGCCCACCGGCGGGCTGCTGATCGCCGCGCGCGTGCTGCAGGGCGTGTCCGCGGCGATGATGGCGCCGAGCGCGCTGGCGATCCTGATGACGACGTTCCCCGAGGGCGCCGGACGCACTCGCGCGCTGGCCGTCTGGTCGGGTGTCGGCGGATTCGGCGGCACGACCGCGCTGCTCGTCGGCGGCGGGGTCACCGGCTGGCTCGGGTGGGCGTGGATCTTCTTCCTGAACGTCCCGGTGGCTGGACTGCTGCTCACATTGGGCCCGGGCGTGCTGGCCGAGAGCCGGGGCAGCGGCCGCGGCTACGACCCGGCCGGGGCACTCACGATCACCGCGGCGCTCGCGTTGGCCGTCTACGCCGTCGTGCAAGCTCCGGAGGCGGGCTGGACGAGCCTCCGGACACTGGGTCTGCTGGCCGGGACAGCTGTCCTGCTCGCGGTGTTCGTCGCGATCGAGCGGCGGTCGGCGGCGCCGCTGATCCCGCTGCGGCTCTTCCGGTCGCGGGCGCTCACCGGGGGCAACCTGGTGATGCTCCTCGCCGCGATGTGCGCGTTCGGGCTCTCGTTCACCGTTTCGGTCTACGCGCAGGAGGTGCTCGGGTACTCGCCGCTGCTGTTCGGGGTCAGCACCGCCGTGTTGCCGCTGGGTGCCGTCGTGGGCGCTTACGCAGCGCAAGCGTTGATCACGCCTTGGGGTTACCGGATCGTGGCCGTGACCGGGATGGTGCTGCTCGGGTCCGGGGCTCTGCTGCTGTCCCAGGCGTCCCCCGGCGGGACGTTCTTCGGCGAGCTGTTCCCCGGGCTGCTGGTGTTCGGGCTCGGACTCGGCGGCAGCGCGGTCGCGGGACCGGTCGCGGCGCTGTCCGGGGTCCGTACGGAGGACTCGGGACTCGCGTCGGGGGTCACCACGGCGGCGTTCCAGGTCGGTGGCGCCCTGGGGGTCGCCATCGTCTCGACGGTCGCCGCGAGCAGGCCGCTGCTCGACGGGATCTCCGCCGGATTCACCGTCGTCGGCGGATTCGCGGTGCTCGGGCTGGCCGTCGCGACGATCCTGCTGGGCCGGGAGCGGGCTGTCGACTTCCCCCGGACCGCTGCACGGAGTAATGCTGACCACTAGAGGAGGAACCATGCGCTACCTGATGCTGATCTGCGGCACCGAATCCCCGGACACCCCGGTGGACCTGGAGGAGGATCTCGACGAAGACACCACCGACTGGGCCGCGGAGATGGGCCGTCGCGGCGTGCGCGAGCAGGGCAGCCGGCTGCGGCCGACCAGCACCGCCACCACGATCCGGACGGAGAACGGCGAGCTGCTGGTCTCGGACGGGCCGTTCGCCGAGACCAAGGAGCAGATCCTCGGGTTCGACCTGATCGAGTGTGCCGACCTCGACGAGGCCATCGAGGTCGCGTCGCGGCACCCGGTGGTCAAGAGCCTGGGCGGGACGATCGAGGTGCGGCCCCTTTGGCCGACGTGACCGGAGACGCCGAAACCCTGGCCACGCTCGACGCGGTTTTCCGCGAGGAGCGTGGCCAGGTCGTCGCCACCCTGATCCGGCTGACCGGCGACTGGGACCTGGCCGAGGAGTGCACGCAGGAGTCGCTCGCGAAGGCCCTCGAGCACTGGCCCGCCGACGGCATCCCGCGCAAACCCGGCGCCTGGCTGACCACCACCGCCCGCAACCACGCGCTGAACCGCTTGCGGCGCAAGGAAACCGAGTTCGCGAAGCTGCGCGAGGTGGCGTCGCTCGCGCAGCTGAAGGACCACGACGACGTCGACCAGAGCGGGATCGTCGACGACCGGCTGCGGCTCATCTTCACCTGCTGCCATCCGGCACTGCCGCTGGACGGGCGGGTGGCGCTGACGTTGCGGACGCTCACCGGGCTGACCACGGCCGAGATCGCGCACGCCTTCCTCGTCTCCGAAGCGACGATGTCGCAACGCCTGGTCCGCACCAAGCGCAAGATCCGCGACGCGGGGATCCCGTACCGCGTGCCACCGCCGCACCTGCTGCCGGAGCGCGTCAACGGGGTGCTCGGTGTGCTGTACCTGCTGTTCAACGAGGGTTACGCCGCGAGCACCGGCGAGCACCCGACGCGGCACGAGCTGTGCGCCGAAGCCGTGTACCTCACACGCACGCTGGCCCGGCTGATGCCCGGCGAGCCCGAGATCCTCGGCCTGCTCGCGCTCATGCTGCTGCAGGACTCCCGCCGTTCGGCCCGGCAGGACGAAGCGGGCGAACTGGTGCTGCTGGAGGACCAGGACCGCGGGCGGTGGGACGCCGCGGCCATCGCCGAGGGCGTGGAGCTGCTCGACGTCGCGATGAAGCTCGAAGCGCCCGGCCCGTACCAGATCCAGGCGGCCATCGCGGCCTGTCACGCGACCGCGCGGACGGCAGCCGAGACCGACTGGCCGCAGATCGCCGCGCTGTACACCCGGCTGGCCCAGCTGGTGCCCTCGGCGGTCGTCGAGCTGAACCGGGCGGTGGCGGTGGCCATGGCGGAAGGCCCGGCGGCCGGGCTCACACTGGTCGAGGCACTGGCGGCGTCCGGACGGCTGGACGGCTACCACCTGCTCCCGGCCACCAGGGCCGAGCTGCTCCGGCGGCTCGACCGGCGCAGCGAGGCCGCCGAGGGCTTCCGCGAGGCGCTGGAACTCGCGCGAAACCCCGCCGAGCGCAACCACCTGGCCCGTCGCCTCGCCGAGGTGACCCACCCCCGTGCCCCTCACTCCCGCTTCGACGGCCCCTGAAGGCCACCATGACGGCGGTTTACGCC
>NZ_JAYMZS010000050.1:3192-61754 GCF_035828755.1 Amycolatopsis sp. H20-H5
GTCATGGTGGCCTTCAGGGGCACGCTCTGGTGGAGGCGGGGGTCAGGGGCGGGTGGCGAAGCGGTCCGTCGCGGCGACGAGGGTTTCGGACATGCCGGGGCCGGAGCTGTGGCCGCCGCCCTCGATGACCACGAGCTCGGCGTCCGGCCACACCTTCAGGAGCTCCCAGGGGGTGATGAGCGGCCCGCTGAGGTCGAGCCTGCCGTGCACCAGCACCGCCGGGATGCCCGCGAGCTTGGCCGCCTCCCGCAGCACGAGGCCGTCGGGCAGGAAGCAGCGATTGCCGAAGTAGTGGGTGACCATGCGGGCGAACGCGTAGCGGTGGTCCGGGTCCTCGAACCGGGGCAACGGCACGTCGTCCGCCTGGACCATCAGGATGGCGTTTTCCCAGTCGCACCAATCCTTCGCGGCCTTCGCGCGCACCGCCGGGTCGGGGTCTTCGAGCAGCCTCGAGTAGGCCCGGCCGAGGTCGCCGTCGCGCTCGGCCGCGGGCACGCCGTCCCGGAAGCGTTCGAACGCTTCCGGGAACAGGATGCCGATCCCCCTGGTGATCCAGTCGAGCTCCGAATGGCGGCCCGTGGTGACCCCGACGAGGACGATTTCGGTGACCCGGTGGGGATTCCGCTCGGCGTAGACGAGCCCGAGCGTCGAGCCCCACGATCCGCCGAACAGCAGCCAGCTCTCGATGCCGAGGTGCTCCCGCAGCAGTTCGAAGTCACCGAGCAGGTGCTCGGTGGTGTTGCCCGACATGTCCGTCGCCGGGTCCAGCACGTTCGGCGTGCTGCGGCCGCAACCGCGCTGGTCGAACAGCACGACGCGGTACTTCGCCGGGTCGAAGTACTGGCGCAGACCCGGGCCGCAACCGCCGCCCGGCCCGCCGTGGACCACCACCGCGGGTTTGCCCTCCGGGTTGCCGCAGGTCTCCCAGTAGACGAGGTTGCCGTCGCCGACGTCCAGCATTCCGTGCTCGTAGGGCTCGATTTCCGGGTACCGCTCCGCCATCACTCCGCCTTCGGGTCGACCCAGTATCCAACAGCACTATCCAACAGCACTGTTACATTACCCGAATTGTCACTCCTCTCCGCTAGTGTCCCGAACACCAACGCACCGACCTGGGGGAAACATGAGCGGCAACGGCGGCGAGGGCTCGGCGAGAGGCCTGGCCCGTGATCCGGCGGCGATGATCGCTGAGGCCCGCAAGGCACTCTGGGTGATGGTCGGTTTCCTCGCGGTGCTCTGGCTCTTGCAGGTCGTCAACGCGCTCGACGGCTACGACCTCAGCCGGGAGTACGGCATCGAGGCGCGGAGCCCGGGTTCGCTGCCGGAGATCTTCACCGCGCCGTTCCTGCACTACAGCTGGGCGCACATCGAGGGTAATTCCGGGCCACTGTTCATCTTCGGCTTCCTGGCGGCGTACCGGGGCGTCAAAAAGTTCCTCGGGGTGACGGTGCTGATTGCCGTCGCCAGCGGGCTCGGCGTCTGGTTCCTGTCGCCGGACTCGGTCACCGTCGGCGCGAGCGGCGTGGTCTTCGGTTACCTGGGCTACATCCTGGTCCGCGGCCTTTTCGACCGGCACCTGATCGACATCGTGCTCGGCCTGGTGATGGCGTTGTGCTTCGCGTACCAGTTCGCGTCACTGCTGCCGGGCGAGACGGGCGTCAGCTGGCAGGGTCATCTGTTCGGTTTCGTCGGCGGGGTGCTGGGCGGCTGGCTCTTCCGCGAACGCCGCCCCAAACCGGACAGCACCGAAACGGCGACGCTGCCCGGCCTCACCCCGCCACCCACCCTCACCTGAGAAATCAGTTCTCGGGGACCTCGGTGATACGAACCGTGACCTGGTTGTCGCAGTAGGTGTACGCCTCATAGGTGAACTGGACCTTCGTCCGCTCGATGTGTTCCATCCAGGCCTGGTACTCGTGACGCTGCCAGCCGGGATAGTTGAAGAACTCGTCGAAGTGCACGATGCTGCCCGGCCGCAACCGCGGGCCGACCAGGTCCAGCACGGTTTTCGCGGAACTGTAGAGATCCCCGTCCACGTGCAGGAAATCGACAGGGCCGGGGTGCTCCGCCAGAAAGCCGGGCAGGCTGTCCGCGAACAGGCCGACGACCAGTTCGGCGCCGGGAACGTCGGGCAGGTCGTCGCGGGCGAAAGCGCCGGCGGGCATGCCGTTGAGCCAGGGTTCGGGCAGGCCGTCGAACGAGTCGAACCCGTAGACCTCCTCGCCCCCGCGAACCTGGGCGATCTTGCGCAGCGTGTTTCCCGTCGCCACCCCGAATTCCAACGTCATTCCGCCGCTCGGCGCCAGCGAAAGCGCGTATTCCAGCGTTTCCGGCGGGGTGGCGAAATGCTTGGCCCCGATCAAGTGTTCGCGGGCGAACCGGTTGCTCTCCACGGCGGCGTCCTGGTCGCCCGCGTAAACGATGTCGCGACGGCTGCGGATTTCGAATTCGACCACCCGATCGAGGCAACGATCACCCTGTCGGATGACCTCGGCCCGCAGTTCGACGGCCAGCTGGTTCAGTTGATTCAACTGTTCGGTGTATGGATCCTGAATGCGCGCGGCCACTTTGTACAGCCCCTGGCCAACCTTACGGCGTGCCGCCCGGCGAAGAGTCTTCCAGGTGGATTGATCGACTACGGTCCCAGTCATCCGGGGACGATAGCCCAACGGTTCGCGGCACCGGAAACGCCCTTCTCCCCATAGGATGTTAAACCGCGCGAAGAAGCCGGGTTTCCATCCTGGAAAACCCTCGTGACGACCCGTTAAACCGCCACGAGGAAAGCAGATTCACCATGATCGAACCAGCGCTTTCCAGCGAAGCCGGGACACCTACCGCTCGGGGGTCTCGCCGGGGCCCTGCTGCTCGGCCAGGAACCGCTCGAACTGGCTGCCCAGCTCCTCAGCGGTCGGCATGTGCTCGACGGACTCGGCGAGCAGGCTCTCCTTGCCCGCGGCTTCGACGAAGGTGTCGTACTGACGCTCCAGCGCCCGCACGACTTCGGCCACCTCGTCGGACTCGGCGACCTGGCGGTTGATCTCCGCGTCCGCCTGGCGGCCAGCCTCGGCCAGCTCGGTGTCGGGCAGGTTCAGCCCGGTGGCCCTGGTGAGCGCGTCGAGCACCAGCACCGCGGAGCTCGGATACGTCGACTGGGCGAGGTAATGCGGGACGTGCGCGGCGAAACCGACGGCGTCGTGGCCCCACTCACCGAGCCGGAACTCGAGCAGAGCGGCGAGGCTGCCGGGCACCTGCATACGGTTCGGCAGCGGGCGGTGCTCGCCGACGAGCTCGTTGCGGGTGGCGTGCGCGGTCACCCCGAGCGGGCGGGTGTGCGGCGCGCCCATCGGGATGCCGTGGAAACCGGCGGTCAGCCGGACGCCCCAGCGCTCGACGAGCCCGCGGACGGCGGCGCTGAACCGCTCCCAGTCGTGATCCGGCTCGGGGCCGGTGAGCAGCAGGAACGGGATGCCGTCCGCGTCGTGCAGCAGGTGGACGACCAGCTCGGGCGCGTCGTAGCTCTCCCAGTGGTCGATCGAGTAGGTCATGGTCGGGCGTCGGGAGCGGTAGTCGATCAGCCGGTCGACGTCGAACCGCGCGACGACCCGATGCTCGAACTCGCTCAGCAGGTGCTCGGCGACCAGCTTGCCAGCGGAACCGGCGTCCATGAACCCGTCGAAGAAGTGCAGCAGTACCGCCCCGTCCAGGTCGGGGACGTCCGAGTCCACCTCGTACAGATCCTCCGGATCCAACGCCACCTGGTCCTCCTGCTCTTGCTTGGTACAGCCGTTCCCGGTTGCAACACGCCCCGGCGGCGAATCCATTCCCCGGTGATGGGCGTGATGGTATCGCCCTCACCGGTCGGCGAACTCACCTCGGCACCGCGAAACCCATGACAACCCACATAAGCACCCGACCTGCGGTTCGGGCAGGCTGAAGGGGTGAACGAAGAGACCTCCGCGACGACCGTGCTGCGCCTGCGCCCGCCGAAACACCAGGTGAGCCGCAAGGCGATGGGATACTGGGCGGTCTGGGCGGCCGTCTTCTGGCTGATCGTGCTCACTGTGCAGACCGTGATCGTCACCACCAGCGACGACGCGCCCACGTGGATCACGGTGACACTGGTCATCTCCTGCGTGCTGACCCCGTTGCATCTGCTCGTGATGCCGCGGTGGCGCTACCGGATCCACCGCTGGGAGGTCACCGGCGAGGCCGTCTACACGCAGTCCGGCTGGATCAAGCAGCAGTGGCGGCTCGCGCCGATCTCCCGCATCCAGACCGTCGACATCGAGCGCGACCCGGTGGAGCAGCTGTTCGGGCTGGCGAAACTCACCATCACCACCGCGTCGGCCGCGGGCCCGCTGCGCATCGCCGGGCTGGACCGCGCGCAGGCCCTCGCGCTGGCGGACGAGCTGACCAGTGCTACGCAGGCAATCCGCGGCGACGCGACATGACCGCGCCCGAGGACGTCGTCATGGCCGCGCCGGTGGACGTGCCGTGGCACCGGCTGGACCGCCGGATGTTGTTCATCCGGCCGGTGCTCGACCTGGTGAAATCGCTCCCGGTGCTGTTCGGCGCGCTGATCCTCGGCCACGGCGACAGCTGGCAGTGGATCGGCGTCGCGGTCACCGCGCTGACCGTGCTGGCCGGGATTTCGCACGTGCTCACCTCGCGGTACCGGATCACCGCCGAGCAGGTCGAGTGGCACACGGGATTGCTGCTGCGCAAGGACCGCGCGATCCCCCGCGATCGCATCCGGACCGTCGACGTCACCTCCGAGCCGAAGCACCGGCTGTTCAAGCTCGCCGCCGTGCGCATCGGCACGGGCCGTCACTCCCACGGGAAGGGGCCGGGCGGGGACGAGCTCCTGCTCGACGCGGTTTCGCTGGACGAAGCGCAGCGGCTGCGCACGACCTTGTTGCACCGCAAGGCCGTCGTCACCGCAGACGAGCCCGCGGTGGAAAGCTCCGAGAAACTGGTCGCGGCGATCGACAAGCGCTGGCTGCGCTACGCGCCGTTCACACTGTCGGGACTGGCCGTGATCGGCGCGATGATCGCGACCGTCTACCACTTCGCGCACGAACTCCACTTCGACCCGGTGGAGTACGGCCCGCTGCGCTCGCTGGTCGCCCGGTCCGCCGAGGCACCGACCTGGCTGGTCGTCGTCCTCGCCGCCGTGGCGTTGCTCGTGGCGGTCTCATTGCTGTCGGTGGGCGGCTATGTCCTGTCGTTCTGGAATTTCCGGCTCACCCGCGAGAGTGAAGGCACCCTGCACGTGCGACGCGGGCTGATCACCACCCGTTCGGTGTCCATCGAGGAGGACCGGCTGCGGGGCGTGGAGGTCAAGCAGCCGCTGCCGCTGCGAGCGGTCGGCGGTGCCCGGTGCACGGCCATCGCGGGCGGGCTGTGGGAGGGCAAGAGCGCGGACAAGGGCGGCGGCCTGCTGCTGCCCCCGGCGCCGCTCGCGCGGGTGCACGAGGTCGTCGACGTGGTGCTCGGCGAGGACTACGACCCGCTGACCGTGCCGCTCACGCGCCATCCCCGGCGGGCGCTGAACCGGCGGCTGAGCCGGGCCGTCGGCGGTGTCGCGCTGCTCGCGGTGGCGCTGTTCCTGTTGTCCTGGATAGATTTCCTGCCCGACTGGCCGTGGCAGGTGGCACTGGTGCTGCTGCCGGTCGCGGCGGTCGTCGGCTGGGACCGCTACCGCAACCTCGGGCACACGATGACCGGGCGCTACCTGGTGACCAGCTACGGCTCGCTCGACCGGACCACCGTGGCGCTGCGGCGCGAGGGCATCACCGGCATCGTGCTGGAGCGCTCGTTCTTCCAGCGGCGCGCGGGGCTCATCACGCTGGTGGCGCCGATCGCGGCGGGCAAGGGTTCCTACAACGTCCTCGACCTCGGCGAGTCCGACGGCCTCGCGCTCGCCGACCAGGCCGTCCCCGGCCTGCTCACCCCGTTCCTCACCCGCGTTCATCCGCAACTCGTCGACGAGTCGTTGTAGTACCGCGCGCCGACAACCGGCGTCCGCAACGACCACACTCGTCGACGAATCGTGGTATCTCGGGAACGAAGAGACCACGACTCGTCGACGAGTTGCGGGTTCAGGGGGTCCGCAGGCCGGTGAGGATCAACGCCAGGCCGTACTCGAAGTGCTCTTCGGGGTGGGGCGCGGGGATGTCGGCGAGCGCGGCGGCGGTGTTCGGGTAGCGCGCCGGGTCGAGGGCCGCCGCGAGCTCCCGCACCTTGTCGTCACCGCCGCCGGGCAGCGCCAGCGCTGCCTGCTCCTCGACGGTGTGACCGACCACGTAGTAGATCAGCGTGTCACCGGACCAGATCGCCTGACGGGCCGAAAGGCCGCCCGCGCGCATCAGGCCGACCATCGTCTCGCCGAACGACAACGCGTGCGGCCCGGCGGAGAACAGCCCGGAGAACAGGCGCGCGCCGTCACGCCGGGCGAGCAGCGCGGTGCGGAACCGGCGCATCAGCTCGGCGAGCCTCTCGTGCCACACGCCTTCGGCGTCGAAGCCGGTGAGGACGTCGCCGAGCACGTCGTCCGCCATCGCTTCGAGCAGCTCCGCCTTGGTGTGGAAATGCCAGTAGGTGGCACCGTTCTGCACCCCGAGGACGGCCGCGAGCCGCCGCATGGACAACTGGTCCAGACCGGTTTCGTCGAGCAGGCGCAGCGCGCCGGCCAGCACGACGTCACGACTGAGCCGCATCCGCGCCGCCTTCCCGTCCCGGTGCCCGAAAGCCGAGGGTACCGCGCACATCCGGGCGAGCCGGGTTGACCGGCCGACGCCGCCGCTCTTAACCTGGGTTCGCCGTCCGACGAGTATTCGTGAGTTCTCCGAGTCCGTGAAAGGACGGCAGACATGGTGCGCAGAACCTGGCTGGCACTGATCGCCCTGATTCTCGCGACAGCCGCTTCACCACCGGCTTCGGCGGCCGAAAAACCTTAGGGTGAAACGAATCTGGTCTCGATGTTCACCGGAAAGGACCTCTCGGGGCACCACCGACCAGGCAGAGCCAGCTTGTCGGCGATCAGGCGATCAGGCGACCGGGGTCGCGCGCCTCGCGTGCCGTCCACTGACCGCGCCTTCGTTCTCCTGTAAGAGATTCGAGGTGCCAGGTTCACCGGCAAGGCCGCGGGCCGGACCGGGCCGCTGGCACTGCAGGTGCACAACGCCGAGATCCAGGACGAGTGCCGGAACCTCTACCTGGAGTCGCCTGTGGTGCTCGCGCCGGGCGGGTTCATCACCACCTGACGCGCCGGAAAAGTGTTGGCACGCAACCGAAATCAGGCCACTTCGACCCTGTCCGGCGGTCGCGCGACATGCTAGCTTGTGCACTCCATGTGCCGTGGTCAGCACCTCGGAGAGGCCAAGATGACACCTGCCGCCCGCCCCGCAGACGGCCCCGTCCCGCCCCGGCGCACGCCGGGCGCGAGCAGCTCCCGCAAGGTGCTCCAGCTCCTGCTCGCGTTTTCCGAACGCCGCCCCGAGGCGAGCGTGGCCGAGCTGGCAGCGACCATCGGCACCCCGGTCGCGACGACGTACCGGTATGTCGCGCTGCTCAAGGAACTCCAGCTCCTGGAGGAGGGCAGGACAGGCCGCTACCACGTCACCAGCCAGGTGATGCCGCTCGCTCGCGCGGCACAGCTGGCCAACGACCTGGCCCGGCTGGCGCGCCCGGTGATGGAGGACGCGTCGAGGGAGCTCGGCGAGACCATCCTGCTGTTCCAGCACTTCGGGGAGGTCGCCGTCTGCGCGGACAGGGTCGAATGCGACCGCGCGATGCGGTTCACCTTCCAGCCGGGACATTCCGTGCCGCTCGGCGTGGGCGCCTCGGGCAAGATGCTGCTGGCGCTGCTGCCCGAAGCCGAGCGCGAACGGCGGCTGCCCGCGCTCATCCAGCGTCGCGGTACCGGGGTGCGCGAGGAGTTGCGGCGCGTCACGGCCAACCGGTACGCGGTGAGCTGGGGCGAGATCGACGAGGGCGTGTGGGGCTGCTCGGTGCCGGTCCACACCGCTGGGCACCGGCCGACGGTGCTGAGCCTGGTGGGCCCCGCCGCCCGGATCCCGGACGAGGCCAAACGGGCCACGATCAGCGCGTTGCAGGGCTACGCGGGCCGGATCCAGAAAGCCGTTTCCTCCTACGCCGTGCAGTGAATCCGGCCTGGCGGTGTACAAAAACAGGCATGATCCGACTTGCCCTGCCCGCAGACCTGGCCGAACTGCGGGAGATCGAACGCGCCGCCGGGGAGCTGTTCCGCGGCCTCGGCATGGCCGCGATCGCCGACGACGAACCCGCGTCCGTGGCGGAACTGGCCGGGTACCAGCAGGACAGCCGCGCTTGGGTGGCCACCGGAGCCGAGGAGCGGCCGGTGGCGTACCTGCTGGCGGAAGTCGTCGACGGCCACGGCCACCTCGAACAGGTTTCCGTCCACCCGAGCCACGCGCGCCAAGGCCTCGGCAGGCTGCTGATCGAGGCCGCGGACGCCTGGGCGGCGAGCCTGAGCCTGGCCGGGCTGACGCTCACGACATACGCCGAGGTGCCGTGGAACGCGCCGTACTACGCGCGCCTCGGCTTCCGGATCATCCCCGAACCGGAGCTGACCGAGGGCCTGCGCACCATCCGCGAGCACGAAAAGGCCCGCGGGCTCGACGCGTGGCCGCGGGTCGGCATGCGACGTCCTGGCCTCGGGTAACCCGGGCAGGGGACCCCCCTGGCGTGATCACTCGAACACATGTTCTACTGGTCGGAGCCGGTCCCGGAGGGGGAAGCTCCGCGGGCCGGCCTCTACTTCGAGGAGGCAGCGTGGCGGTCAAGATCACCCATCTCACCAGCGGCCAGCAGGTCCGGTTCGCCAACGCCGACGGCGCCCGGCGCTACGCCGAAATCATGGGCGGCGGCGTCGAAAAATGGCGGTTCACCGTGGTTCCCGGCGACCAGTCCTCCCCGCTGGCACCGAAACTGTCGGTCCCCGTGGTTAATGTCCCGGTATGGCGTATGACTTCCAGGTGACGATCGATTCAGCCGACCCGCACACGCTCGCCGAATGGTGGGCGGACCTGCTGGGCTGGGTCGTCGAGCCGAGTGACGAGGCATTCATCCGCGAGATGATCGGCAAGGGGTACGCGTCCGACGAGGACACGACGACCCATCGCGGCAACCTCGTCTGGAAGGTGGGGGCCGGGATCCACCACCCGGACACACCCGAGGGCGTACCGCCCCGGCGGATGCTGTTCCAGCTGGTGCCCGAGGGCAAGACGGTCAAGAACCGCGTCCACCTCGACATCCGGATGGGCGCGGACAAGGTGGAGGCGGAGCTGGAGCGCCTCACCGGCCTCGGCGCGAAGGTCCTCTATCGCAACAACCAAGGTCCGTACCACTGGATCACCATCGCCGACCCCGAGGGCAACGAACTCTGCCTGACCTGAGCCCAGCGTGCCCTGAAGGCCACCATCACGGCGTTTAACGCCGTGATGGTGGCCTTCAGGGACCATCGAGGTAGAGCTCTAGAGGGAGAGCGTGTCGAGGGCGGCGGGCAGGGCGTTGGCGAGCAGGTCCAGCTCGGGTTCGGCGGCGATGAGCGGGGGCGACAGCACGACGCCCCTGGCGATCGGCCGCACCAGCACGCCCTCGGCCCGGCACGCGCGCTGCAGTTTGCCCGGCGCGCCGGGGTCCGCGGCGAGCAAGTCGGCCGAGAGCTCGACGGCGGCGAGGAACCCGAGGCCAGCCCGCACCTCGCCGATCAGCGGGTGTGCCGCCGCCCCGGCCAGCGCGTCGGCGAGTGGCTTCTCCAGCTCGCGTCCGCGGGGGATGAGGGCCTCGCGCTCATAGAGGTCGAGGGTCGCGTTCGCCGCGGCGCAGGCGACCGGGTGCCCGGCGTAGGTCGCGCCGTGACGCAGGATCGGCGCGCCCGGCGAGCCGGTGAAGAACGGCTCGGCCACGCGCGGCGCCACGACGAGCGCGCCGAGCGGGATGGTGCCGCCGGTGATGCCCTTGGCCACGGTGATCATGTCCGGTTTCACCGCCCACCGGTCGATGCCGAACCAGGTGCCCAGCCTGCCGAAGGCGGCGATCACGCAGTCGGCCACGAAGAGCACGTCGTGGCGGCGGCAGATCTCCGCGACGGCCTCGATGTAGCCGTCCGGCGGCAGCAGCACGCCACCCGCGCCGATCACCGGCTCGCAGAAGAACGCCGCCACCTTGTCCGCCCCGACCCGCTGGATCTCCGCCTCCAGTGCCTCGGCGCTGTCGTACGGGACGTGGGAGATGTCGCCCGGCAGCGGGCCGAACCCCTGCGCGTTGACCGCGATGCCGCCGACGGCCGTGCCGAAGCCGTGCGTGCCGTGGTAACCCTGCACCCGGCCGATGACGTGCACCTTCTCCGGCCGTCCGGTGTGGAAGAAGTGCGCTCGCGCGATCTTGACCGCCGTGTCGACGACGTCACCGCCCCCGGAACCGAGGAACACCTTCGAGCCGGGTGTGGGCGCCAGCGCGGACACCCGCTCGGCCAGCTCCAGCGCGGGCTTGTTCGCGTAGTAACCGAACAGGTTGTACGAATCCAGCGTGCGGAGCTGGTCCGCGACAGCCTGCGCGATCTCCTCGCGGCCGTGGCCGAAGTTCGCGTACCAGAGCGAAGCGGTGGCGTCGAAGTACCGCTTGTCCTCGTCGTCCCAGACGTAGGAGCCCTGGCCCCGGGTGATGATCATCCGGTCGCCGTCGACCGCGCCCATGTCCGCGAACGGGTGCCACAGCGGGTTCACCGGCTGCTCTGTCGCCATCACTGACCTCCTTGCTCGAAAAATCACCGCACGAAAAATCACAGCTCGAGAAATCCCACGATCTCATCCGGGCCGTAGCCGAGCTCGGCGAGTACCTCGGTGGTGTGCTGACCCAGCGTCGGCGGGGCCGAGGTGGGCCTGGCCGGGGTGTCCGAGGCCTTGACCGGGAACCCGTTGCCCACGTACGTGCCGACGCTCGGATGCGGCAGCCGCACGATCTGGTCCCGCTCGGCCGCCCACGGGTCGGTGTAGACGTCGTCGATCGAGTTGATCGGCGCGGCCGGGACGCCGGCGACGTCGAAGGTGCTCAGCCACTCGGCCGCGGGTTTCGTGACCAGCACGGCGCTGAGCATCGCGTTGAGCTCGTCGCGGTTGGCCGCCCGCGCGGCGTTGGTGACGAACCTCGGGTCGTCGGCGATTTCGAGGCCGAGCACCCCGCAGAACGCGCGCCACAGCTTCTCGCTGCCGATCGCGATGATCAGCCACCCGTCGGACACCTGATAGGCCTGGTAAGGCACCACACTGGGATGCGCCGAGCCCATCCTTTGTGGACGCGGGGTGTCGTAGAAGTGCGCCCCGGCGGCATAGACGTGCCAGGCCAGCTGAGTGTCCAAAAGGGACACATCGAGGTACTGCCCGCGCCCAGTGGTGTGCCGCGCGTGCAGCGCCATCAGCACCGCGATGATCGACCAGGTCCCCGCGTTGAGGTCGGCGACCGGCAGCCCGACCTTGGCGGGCGCGCCGTCCGGCTCCCCGGTCAGCCCCATGATCCCGCCCAGCGCCTGCGCGACCAGGTCGTAGCCCGGCCGGTCGCGATACGGCCCGGTCTGGCCGAACCCGGTGATCGAGACGTGGATGAGCCGCGGGTTGAGCTCGGCCAGCTTCGCGTAGTCGAGGCCCCACCTCTCCAGCGTGCCCGGCCGGAAGTTCTCGACCAGCACGTCGGTGTCGGCCACCAGCCGCCGGACCGCGTCCTGGCCGCGCTCGCTCTTCAGGTCGAGCACGATCCCGCGTTTGTTCCGGTTCGCCGCGAGGTAGTAGACGGCCTCGTTCGTCTCCCCCACGAACGGGGGACCCCACAGCCGGGTGTCGTCGCCGTGGCCCGGCGGTTCGACCTTGATCACGTCGGCGCCCATCTCGCCGAGGTACTGCGTGCAATACGGCCCGGCGAGGATGCGGGAGAGGTCGACGACCTTGATTCCGTCGAGCGGGCGCATCAGAGCTGGATCGCCTTCGTCTCGAGGAACTCCTCCAGCCCGAAACGGCCGAGCTCACGCCCGTTGCCGGACTGCTTGTACCCGCCGAACGGGGCCATCGGGTTGAACGCGCCGCCGTTGACCGTGACCTGCCCGGCGCGCAGCCGCTTGGCGACCGCGGTGGCGTGCGCCTTGTCGCCGGACCAGACCCCGGCGGCCAGGCCGAAGCTGGTGTCGTTGGCGATCTCGACCGCCTCGTCCTCGGTCTCGTAGGTGAGAATCGACAGCGCGGGGCCGAAGATCTCCTCCCGCGCGATGGTCATCTCACGCGTGACGTCGGCGAACACCGTTGGCCGCACGTAGAACCCCGTGCCGAATCCGTCCGGCGCCTCCGGGCCGCCACAGACGAGCGTGGCGCCCTCGGCGATGCCCTGTTCGATGTAGCCGCGCACCCGGTCACGCTGGGTCGCCGAAACCATCGGTCCGAGCCGGGTCGCGGGGTCGCCCGGATCGCCGACGGTGAACGCCGAGGCGGCCTTGCCCGCCAGCTCGACGACCTCGTCACGCTGGCTGGAGTGCACGATCATCCTGGTCAGGGCAGTGCAGGTCTGACCGCCGTTGAGGTAGGCGTTGGACACCCCGTCCTTCACCGCGGCCGCGAGGTCGGCGTCGGGCAGGATCACGTTGGGTGACTTGCCGCCGAGTTCCAGCGCGACCCGCTTGACGGTCGCGGAGGCCACCTCGGAGACCCGGGCACCGGCGCGCGAGGAGCCGGTGAACGACACCATGTCCACGTCCGGATGGGCCGCGATGGCCTCGCCGACCACCGGGCCGAGGCCGCTCACCAGATTGAACACCCCGGCCGGGACCCCGGCCTCCGCGACGATCTCGGCGAAGAGGTACGCGGCGAGCGGGGCGACCTCGCTGGGCTTGAGCACGATCGTGCACCCGGCGGCGAGCGCGGGCGCGACCTTCGCGACGACCTGGTGCAGCGGGTAGTTCCACGGCGTGATCGCGCCGACCACGCCGATCGGCTCGCGCACGATGAGCGAGTTCCCGACCTCTTCGGGCGCCGGGTACAGCGCGGGATCGGCGAAGGTGGCGGAGATCGCGATCGGCAGCGCGGCCTGCACCCGCTGCGAGATGGTGAGCGGACAGCCCATGTCCCGCGAGATCGTCTCGGCGATCTCGCCGTGGCGCTCCTTCAGCTTCGCGGAAATCGCCGCGACGTACTCGCACCGCTTCTCGACCGGCGTCGCCGCCCAGGCCGGGAACGCGCGCCGGGCGGCCGCGACGGCGGCGTCGACGTCCGCCGGGCTCCCGGCGGGCACCCGGTCGATGACCTCCTCGGTGGCCGGGTTCACCACGTCCAGGGTCTCGGGCGAGGCCGAGGGGCCCCACTGGCCGTCGACGTAGATGAGTTCACGCATCAGACAGTCCTAACTCTCGGTGCTCCATACCAACGGCCCATTGACGGTGAGGGCCGCGGTGATGTTGATTGTTGAGTGAGTTTGTGCAGATTTCGTGTGCAGAGTTGCGCACTCCTGGAGGAATACATGCAACGTCTCGCAGTTGCGATGGCCGCCTGCTGCGCGGTCGCCACCGTGCTCGCCGTCCCGGCCCAAGCCGCCGAACTGCCCGTGATCGCCGCCACGGCACCTTCGGCCAGCCCGCCGATGGGCTGGAACAGCTGGAACAGATTCGGTTGCCACATCAACGAACAAGTGATCCGAGCCGCCGCGGACGGGCTGATCTCGTCGGGTATGCGAGAGGCCGGATACAAGTACGTCAACATCGACGACTGCTGGGCCGAGTCGCAGCGCGACGCGGCGGGCCGGTTCGAGGCCAATCACACAACTTTCCCCAGCGGGATCAAGGCGCTGGCCGACTACATGCACACGCGCGGCCTCAAACTCGGCATCTACACCAGCGCCGGGACCCGGACCTGCGCCGACACCATGCCGGGCGGGCTGGACCACGAGGACGTCGACGCGCAGACCTTCGCCGACTGGGGCGTGGACTACCTCAAGTACGACAACTGAAAGCGCGGTGGATGGACCAGCGGGCGCGCGGCGAGGCAGGCCGTTGACCTGCTGGTTTGCACCTGTTGTGTCCGGTTGTGTCCTAGTGGGTCCGGACGTCTGACGGCCTGGTGACGGCCTGGCGGCCACGTTGGCGAGCTCGGCGCGGGTCCAGAGTGTGAGCTGATTCGGCCCGGCTGGGGTGCGTCGCATGGGTGGCCTCCTGGGTTTCTAGTGTCGCCCGTCTTCCTCGCCCCTGCGGCCTCTAGCGCTGAGTCGGCCGGGTCAAGGCATCTTTCCCGCCTTGATGCGGTCGGCTCGGCGTTAGATGCTCAGACGCGAGGAACCCCCCGTGAGCCGCGTTGCGTTTTCCTCGAATCCGTGAAGACTGAAGCTTGCCCCTCGGCGTCCCCTCCCCCTCGTGACGCCGGGGGGCCTTTGCCGCTCGGATCGGGGCTACTCCCGCCGGTGCTTTCCGGAGTGGAGGCTCGGGGCGAGGGCTGCCACGTTTGGGTGGTAAGTGGGTGTTGGTTTGACTGCTGGTCGAGGTGCTCTCTCAGCAGGTACACAGGCTTGCGGACCTAGCGTCGGTGGCATGGTCACGGCGGCGATTGCAATGGGGATCCTTGCGTTGGGCGCGCTGGTGGTGGTGGCGTGGGGATTCGATTGGGCAGAGGGTTCGGACGATGCTGTCGACAAGTCCGAGCCGGACGACGATGGGCGACGCCGCGATGACGCGTAGGTGTGTGGTGTCGGCTGCGGCGGCGCGCGTGCGTGGCTGACGTCTGGCGGCTCCGGCCCGCGACCGGCGGCCGGAGCGGAGCGGCAGGCCGTCCGTGTCGTATGGGGCCGGGGCCGCCAACGGTAGGTGACGGGCGCGCCGCCGTAGGCGGCGCCTTGATCCTATAGAGCCAAATTCGGCAACCACTAGCTATCACGGAGCGCACAGTACTGACCACTGGTACATGAGCCTTAGCAGACGGCCTAAGCGGTGGTGCTGATACTTGGCTAACATGTCCCCTGTACGCCAGAGCTAAAAACGGGAGGTGTCGTGTCAGAGCAATATCGCGTAGTGCTTACGACCACTGACAGCGCGGAAGAAGCTGAAGAGCTAGGGCGCGGAATAGTTGAACAACGTCTGGCCGCCTGCATGCAGATCGTCGGCCCGATCCGCAGTATCTATCGCTGGGAGGAAACCATACAAAACGGGCAAGAATGGCAATGCTGGATAAAGACGACAACTGATTGCATAGAACGTCTTACCGACTTCATTAAGATACATCACAGTTATGATGTGCCAGAAATTGTAGTCCTGGATATTACAGGTGGGAGCCCGGAATACTTGTCTTGGGTGTTGGCCGAGACAAGGCCTTCCAGTACCTAAACTGCTCGCTGCCGACGCAAACTGTAAACGATTTTTTCTCGCAGTGCCGCTGAGGTCCCATGATTGGTGCCAGCATCCAAATTGGACGCGAGCACTAGAAGTCTTTGCCTGGCTAGACTTGTTTCTGTTCGAGTCGTAACGCTAATTGCATCTTCGGCGATGGCGGACGCCCGGTCGAGATCATTATTTCGGGCTGCCAAGATTGTTAAATCAGCCAAGGCAAGTGCGCGTGCTTTGTTGTCCGTTGGCGAGAGAGCCGTAAGCAGTGAATCGGCTGCAACGGAGGCGTCTCGGTGGTTCAAGGCGATGTAGGTAGAGACTGTTAGGCCGCCCAAACGGTTTGCTGTAAAGAACCCCGTCCAAAGACGTTCCGTGCGTGGCCGGGCGAAATCAAACGCAGTAAAAGCGCGCTCTAAAGAACGCAAGGCGGCAGTCTCCTCCCCAAGGCGGCCCAATTCTTCGGCCTCCCTGCCTGCAATCCATGCCCGGGTTGCAGGTGCCGTATTGCCAGGAACGTAGTCTTCAGCTTGCTGAAGTAGACGCACGGCTGGTGCAATGTCATTGCGAGAAGCGGCAAGATAGCTCCAGTATCCGAGCGCACAAGCTGCTAGGGGTCCATCGCCAGTTGCTTTCGAAATTTTTAGCGTCTGACGCCAAGCGCCTGCTGCTTCGGCTGCCCGTCCAAGGTCGAAATATAGCCAACCGATCAGGGCGTGAGTTTCACCCAACATTACCGCGAGCTGATTTCGAATGGCGTCTGTCCGCGCATTTTCCAGCAGCGTGTTAATTATGGCCTTATGTTTCGCCAATGATTCCAGCACTTGGCGCGCTGGCACAGTTTCTTCGGTATCGAAAAAACTGGCTGTTCGATCTTGCATTAGTTGAACCGTGGCGCTATCGACGGGGCGAGCGTGGTCAACTGAGTCTATAAGCCGCTGCCATGGACTATTTGCCAGCAGACTGGCGCTGGCTGCCGCACTGGCGGCCTTTAAAACGTGCCGCCGTGGAACATCTCCACCCGGTTCTTGCCTCGGCGGCTCGCTGTCAGTCTGGCTGGGCTGACTAGAAGGGGCGTGTGTTGATTCCGGCGCGGCCTGAAACCAGAGTAGATGCTTGGGGATATGCAGTAGGCGTGCCCAAAGGTCGAGTTTTTCTAAGTCGTGAACGGGTGAGGCGGCACGCTCTATACGACTTAGTTGCCCCTGAGTGATCCCTATCCAGGCTGCTAGTTGCGTCTGCTGGACTTGTGGCTCATGGGCAAGCCTGTATACGCGTAGGAAGCGACCAAAGTGGCGGTCATTCAGGGCAGCGCGGAGCTCTGGACGTTCCCAGAAGTCGGCGGATTGAATGGGGGCCTCGACCTTCGGTGCGTCATCCTTGTCTTGCCCGTTCATCGCAACTCTCCCCGTGTGCCTGTATGCGCTCTACACATCGAGCCTACCTCAAGGCAGTGCTACTGAACAGCCAGTATGCGCGGCGCGCATATGCATGGGTGTCACTGTCGACGGTTATGCGCGGTCATGCTCCCGGATATGGGCATGTTGACCGATGCTATCTAGGTCCGAGGCGACCCCAGACGGCAGGGAGGAAGACGGACGGCCATGAGAGGACAGAGAGATGACAGCGCGAGCGAGGCGCAAGCAGGAGCCCTGTGCCACCTCACAGGCGACGAACCTCGGGGATGAGGGCGCCGAGCGCTATATGTGGGCCTTCGTTGAAGGCGAACACGTAACGCTCTCGATCCCGGGCGTTCGGGACATGGAACTGAGCAGTGATGAGGCAAG
This sequence comes from Amycolatopsis sp. H20-H5, assembly GCF_035828755.1. Taxonomy (NCBI): domain Bacteria; kingdom Bacillati; phylum Actinomycetota; class Actinomycetes; order Pseudonocardiales; family Pseudonocardiaceae; genus Amycolatopsis; species Amycolatopsis sp. H20-H5. The sequence continues at coordinate 20,368 of NZ_JAYMZS010000050.1, forward strand.
GGCCATAGGCGAAATGCTCGTGTCAGCAGCAAGTCAGGTTGACCAGAGAGAGGATGTGAGCGGCATCGCGTCAATGACTCAGAAGAAAGATGAGAACGAATTTGAAGATGAGTCGCTCTAGAACCTTCTCTTGAAGGTCGGGTAGGTCAGTGCGGGAAGTTAACGAGAAGGGTTACACGAAAATGGCGATTATCAGGGATCACAGGTTTGGTATCGAGTTTGGGGAGGCGTTTCCGCAGGGGTTGGTGATGGTGGGCGAGGTGTCTCCTGACAACGAGTATCAGTCTCGGGAGGACAAGGCGGCGGGTCGGCCGGTGCGGCAGAAGGTTGACGAGGGGTCGGGCCTGCGGCAGTGGGTGTGCACGGTGACGGACCCGGATGAGATCAAGGCTAAGCGGGCGTCGTTTGAGATCACGCTGTTGGCGGCGGTTCAGCCGGTTCCGTCGTCGGCTGAGGTGTTGCCGGGGATGCGGCCGATTGAGTTGGAGGGCTTGACGGCTGCTCCGAAGGTCGCGGGGCAGGGTGAGTACAAGTACCTGTCGTACACGTATCGGGCGACGGGGTTCCGGGCGGCTGGTGTCGCTGGTGGGTCCAAGTCGCGTGCGGGTGGTTCTGCTGCGGGCGGCGACGCGTCGGCTAAGGCGGCGTAGGTCGTGGCGGGGCATGGTCTGCGGACTGTGAAGCGGGTGTCTCCCACGTTCACTGAGCTGGTGTCGGCGTGGGAGGCGGCGTACCGCATGTACATGTCTCACTGGCAGTTGGTCCAGGCTAATGGGTTCTCGTCGGCGGAGGATGCGGCGGTGATCTCGGCGGCGGCGCGTGGTGTGGCTGATGCGTGGCATGAGTTGGCCAAGTGGCGCGGTTTGCCGTGGTGGTGCGTCGCGTCACTGGAGTCCTCGGTGGAGGGTTTCCGGGAGGTGTCGGCGCAGTGGCACGACAAGGCGGTGGCGTCGGGTGCTGGTGATGGCCGGTGACTCGGCGGCGGTTGGTGGTTCGGCTGCGGTGTGTGTTGTGCGGACGGGTGCGGCGGGTGTGGTGGTGGCGGGCGCGGATGACGGTGTGTCGGTCCTGTGTGGACCGTGCGTCGTTGGTGTCACTGGAGTCTGACAGGTGGGACTGAAGAGGTCCGGTCCGCGCACGCTGACGGAAGCACACGGTGACGTGGTGAAGCGTCGGCCCGGTGACAGCGCGACTGCTGTGCAGTGGCAGAAGTTTCATCAGCAGAACAAGAGGGTGTATCAGGCGGTGGCGGACATCGACCGGGGCCACCATCACGAGTTGCTGTACTGGGTGGAATACGAACAACGCAAAGTCGAGGATCTGACGGAACAGATTCGGCAGGGAAAGGCCAACGCATGAGCGGAGACGCTGAGCGGGTCGACAAGCGGGACACGTCACGACGTGATCGGCCCGTTCGGCATCCCCCGCGCGATGCGGACGCTGAGGGTCTCGCGGCGTTCTATCGGCGCAGCAAGGAATTAGAAGAACAGGGAAGGGGCGGCGACAGTGAGCAGGATGGGTCTGATGATGGCGCGTAAGGCTGCGGGCCTCACACAGCAAGCGTTGGGGCAGCGGGTGGGGGTGCATCAGAGCGTGGTCTGTAAGTGGGAGTTGGGCGACAGAACGCCGGACATGCATCTGTATCAGGGCATCGCGGACGCGTTGGGTTTGAGTCTGCATGACATGACGTCAATGCTGGCGTCGGCACCGAAGTAGGTCGACTGTCCATAGTCGATGAGTAGATAACTGAATCAAACAACAGTAAACGCACCTGGTGCGGTGTGGTGATGCCACGCGCCTGGGTGCGTCTACTGTCCACTGTGTATATACGCGCAGAACCGGTTTCCTTGGGTACCAACCTTTTCCACCGGTTCTGCGCTCTCACCCTGGAGGATGAGTAATGGCAACGGTAAAGCATGACAAGAGTGGCGCGGTAGTGGGGGGCACGAGTGTCACCCGAACGGCGTCTAGTACGGCTCGATGCCAGACGTGCCAGCGTTTCGCGGCGCTCGCTGCGGGCGACACCGAATGCGCGGCGTGTGCTGGTCGGCTCCCGCTGGCCGTGTCGGGTGTGGCCGGTGGTCAGCGATGAACGCGGGCATGGTGGTGGCCGGTGTGGTCGGGCTGGGGCTCGGGGTGTGGGTGCTGCACAAGATCGGCCGTGCGTTGGCGGCGGTGCTGGAAGTGCTGGCGGCGTTGGCGGTGGTGTTCGTCGCGCTGCGGTGGCTGGTGCTGGGTCTGGTGTGGACGGTGCGGCAGGTGGTGACCCGCTGGCGGACCAGCCTGACCGTGATCGGTGTGGGTGCCTGGTGTGGCGTGTTGGGTTGGGTGTCGCTGGTGTCGGTGCTCGGCGGCCTGGCGGTGGCTGGTGGTGGTTGGTGGTGGCGCTCGCGGGTGAGTTTCGATCAGTGGTGCGGGCGGTACCTGCGGGCGTCGTGGCTGCGGTGGTCGCTGTATGCGCGCAAGCTCCCGGGCTGGCTGCACGCGTGCGGGCTGAGCGTGTCGGATGGGACGTTGCCGGTGTCGGTGACGGTGAACCTGCTGGGTCGGCGGTCGTCGGCGGCCTCGTCGTCACAGTCGCCTGCGACGGTCGCTGTGCCGAAGCTGCTGGGTGTGAAGTCGGGTCCGTCGTGGGATGAGGTGCGGGTGCGCCTGGCGGTCGGGCAGACCCCGGAGGACTTCGACGCTGCGGCGCGGGCGTTGTCGGTGGCGCGCAAGGTCGCCCGGTGCCAGATTCGGGAGGTCGCTCCGGATGAGGTGTCGATTGACTTTCAGCGCCGGGACCTGCTCGCGGATCCGGTGGGGTGTGCGGCGGTGCCGGACCTGCTGTCGGTGGACGGTACGGGGGTGGATCTGCGCAAGGTCCGTGCCGGTGCGACCGAGTACGGCCAGGAGTGGACGTTGCCGCTGATGGGTCCGGGTGCTCACCTGCTCACGGCTGGTGCGACGGGTGCGGGCAAGGGCTCGGTCATGTGGTGTCCGCTGGTGTCGGCGGCCTCGGCGATCCGCGCGGGTGTCATCCGGATGTCGGGCATTGACCCGAAAGGTATGGAATTGGCCTACGGGCGGGGGATTTTCGCGCGCTACGCGGTGTCGGGGAAGGACGCTCTCGCGGTGCTCGACGCGCTGATCGAGGAAATGGAGTCCCGCAAGGCGGAGTTCGCGGGGCGGGTCCGGACGGTACCGATCTCCACGGAACATCCCTTGGAGGTACTGGAGTTCGACGAAATCGGCGCGTTGACCAAGTACACCGACCGCAAGACCCGGGAGGCCATTGTGGAGCGTGTGGCGCTGCTCAACACCCAAGGTCGGGCGTTGGGGATCACGGTGCGCGGGTATGTGCAGGACCCGTCGAAAGACACCGTTCCGGTGCGAGATCTGTTCCCCCGCAAGATCTGTCTTCGGGTGACGTCGAAGAATCAGGTGGGCATGGTGCTCGGTGACGGCGCGTATGAGCGGGGGGCGTGGGCCAACCGTATTGACGAGTCGGCGGCTGGAACCGGCTACGTGTGGGGCGAAGGCATCCGCGAACCGCTGCGGGTGCGCGCCGGGTGGGTGCCAGACGAGACGGTCAAGGCGTTGGAGAACTACGTCACCAACGGTGGCACGCACCCCTTGGATCTTCCGGTTCCGGGGCTCACGACGAACATCAAGGGGGTGGCGTGATGAATCCGCTGATGGTTTTCCTGGACGCGATCCGGGACCACCTCGACGAACACGAGCTGCCGCCTGCCTCGACGGTGTCGGTGTCGACGTGGTCGTCTCCGATCTCGGTACTGCTGGATGTGAACCGGGTGGCGGCGGTGTCGTCGGCGTTGCTGCGGTGGGCCTCCACACTCGATCTGGTGTCGGCGTCGATCATGCGCACTGAGGTCAGCGGGTCGGTGCATCTGGCGGTGCGGGGACGCACATCGTGTGGTGTCCCGATTCAGGTGTACGGGGCGGTGGCGTTCGACGACGACCTGTTCCCGGACCTGCCGCGCAACATCCGGCAGAACCTTCCGCTGCACACGCTGCGGGGCTGGACCGACAACGAGGGGGCGGTGGCCTGATGAGTACGACAGACAACGTCTCCACGCGGGGATCTGAGCAGACCTCGCCACGGATGCCGGCAGGGGCGGACTCGGCGGCAAAAACGGGCGCTGAGGCTGGGTCGGTGTCCGCTCCGGCCAGCAGGACCCACCCGCGGGGACCGATCGCCTCGGACGTGATCAAGGCCACCGCGGAGCAGCACGGGGTGTGCGTCCGCCCGTTCACGATGGAGGTGTCCGACCGCGACAGCGGTGAGGTGCGGTATGTGCCGGTGCCGTGCGGGTCGACGGTGGAATCGGTGTGCCTGCCGTGTGCGCGCAAAGCCAAGGCGCTGCGGCAGGTTCAGTGCCGGGAAGGCTGGCACCTGAGCGACGAACCGGACCTCACCCCGGCCGCTCCGAGTAAAGACCAGACAGAGCTGTTGACGTTTCGGGCGGATCTCGTGGCGGCCTACCGGGAGGTGACTGACGCCGGGGACCTGGTCGAGGCAGACGAGTTGCGCGCGGAGGTCGCCACGGTGGATGAGGAACTTCGGCAACTGGGGATGCGGGGTCGTCTGCCTGCGCTGGATGTGCCGACGGCCAAGCCGGTGAAGCGGTCGACTCGTCGGCGGCAGGATGCGCCGAACCTTCCTCGGCGGCGGGTCGCGAAGACCACCGTGGGTAGGGAGTTCGCGGGCAAGTTCCGGCCGTCGATGTTCGTCACCCTCACCTGTGACAGCTACGGCAAGGTCCGTGGTGATGGTGCCCCGCTCGACCCGGCGACGTATGACTATCGCCGGGCGGCTCGGGATGCGGTGCATTTCTCGGCGTTGGTGGATCGGTGGTGGCAGAACTTGCGGCGCGTCGTCGGCTGGGACGCGCAGTATTTCGGCACGGTGGAACCGCAGAAACGGGCGGCTCCGCACCTGCACACCGCGATCCGGGGCTCGATCTCGCACGACACCATCCGCATGGTGACCGAGGCGACGTATCACCAGGTGTGGTGGCCGAGTCATGACAAGGTCGTGTATGTCGACCGGATGCCGGTGTGGGACATGCGCAGTAGGTCCTTTGTGGACCCGGACACCACTGTGCCGTTGACGTCGTGGGAGGACGCCGTGGCGCAGGTCGAGTCTCCCGCGCACGTGGTCACCTTCGGGCAGCAAGTACACAGCAAGGGGATTCTCGGCGGCACGGACGAATCAGCCCGTCATGTCGGGTATCTGACGAAGTACCTCACCAAGTCCACGGGCGAAGTGGTGACGGCGGACTCCGCGCGCCAAGCGGACCATCATGACCGGTTGCACGCTGAGCTGTCGGTCACTCCGTGTTCGCCTCGGTGCGCGGTGTGGCTGCTGTATAGCATCCAACCCCAGGGAGCGAACGGGAAGACGACTCCGGGGCATTGCAAGGGCCGTGCGCATCGCCGGACGACGCTCGGGCTGCCGGGTCGCCGCGTGCTGGTGTCGCGCAAGTGGACGGGCAAGACCCTCGTCGATCACAAGGCGGATCGCAAGGCGTTCGTGAAGCAGGCGCTCGCGGTGGTGGGGATCGAGAAGCCGGAACCGAACTATGAGCGGCTGGTGTGGCGCAAGGTCGAATCGGGCGACGCGCATGTGCCACCCCGGGACCACCTGGTGATGGCCGCGATCGCGGAGCGGATCACGTGGAAAGCCGAGTACGACAGGGCGTTACTGGCTGCGGCGGGACCACCCGGTGACGGGAGCTCGGAAACTTCGGCAACTCGGGACGCTGCTTGACCGCTGCGCAGGAAGGGGGTGGGGAGATGACTGGTTCACGGGCGCGGCTGGTGAGCGTGGAAGGGCTGTGGACACCCGATGACCTCGCGGTGTTCCTGGGCATTCCAGAGAAAACGTTGCGGGAATGGCGGTACAAGGGGTACGGCCCGGGGTGGGCGAAGATGGGCAAACACGTCCGGTACAACCCGGACACGGTGCGGTCCTGGGTCGCTGAGCGGGGAGAGAGCGGCGCGGCCTGATCAGGGCAGGTTTCTTTCGGCAAACACACCATGAGAAGGGTGACGTGATGGCACATATCCAAGATCGCTGGTACCGGGACAAGAAGGATCCCGATACCGGCGATATTGTGTTGAACGAAAAAGGGAAACCTGTTCAGGAAAAGACGGAACTCTATGGGAAGGGGTTGCGGTACAAGGTTCGCTATCTGGATCCGGACAAGATTGAGCGGTCTAAGAGTTTCCCGGACAAGCAGCTGGGTCGCGCTCAGAAATTTGAGACGAAGATGGCCAACGACGTCTATGCGGGCACGTATGCCAGCCCGGATGCCGGGAAGGTGACGTTTCGGGAGTTCTGCGTCACGGTGCTGGCGGGTCGCTCACAAGATGAGTCCACAGTGGACAACTTGAAGAATAGGATGGAAAGTCAGGCGTACCCATTCCTCGGCCGTAAGCTGCTGTCCTCGTTCAACACTGAGCTGATCCGTAAGTGGCTCGCGTGGATGAACGAGAACGACACGGTGGTGTCGGCGAACTACCAGCGTCAGGTGTTCGACCTGGTGTCGTCGATCCTCGACGCTGCGGTAGCGGACGGGAAGATCCAAGACAACCCGTGCCGGGACAAGTCGATTACGGCGCCATCCCCGGTCTTTCATCCGGTGAAGCCATGGAAGGAAACACGACTGCGCGCGATAGGCCTGGCGTTGCCGGTCCGGTTCACGCCCCTCATCCCGTTGGGGGCAGGGTTGGGACTTCGGCAAGGGGAGATCTTCGCGTTCAGCCTGGACAACGTCGACCGGGAGGCGATGGTGTACCACTGCGACCGGCAGATGGTCACCGTGGGCGGCGTGCGCAAGTTCAAGCTTCCCAAGGGGCACAAGACGCGCGTGATCCCGCTCGGTCAAGGCGTGCTTGATGATCTCGATGCCTACGCGGAACAGTTCCCGCCGGTGTCGATCACGCTGCCGTGGGCTGAGCGCGACGGTCGGAAGTACGAAACGATCCGGGTTCTGATGGCCAACGACAAAGGAGAGCTCTACACGCGGCAGGCGTTCAACAATGTGATCTGGCGTCCGACGTTCAGGCGTGCCGGACTGTCCTATGAGGACAGAAACGATGGTATGCACGCGCTGCGGCACCTGTTCGCCTCGTCCATGCTCGAACGCGGCGTGAGCATCAAGGAGCTGGCGGCGTACCTCGGTCACGCGTCGGAAGGGTTCACGCTGCGGGTCTACACCCATCTCATGCCGACCAGTTACGACCGTGCCCGCCAGGCCGTGAACGACTTGTTCAAGCCCCGGAGCAAGACCCGGAAGATGGAAGAGACGGCCTGACGGCCTGGTGACGGCCTGGCGGCCTGAGACCCCCCGAAAAGAGGCAACAATCGCCAGGTCAAGAGGCACTTCGAGTTCAGAAGTACGACAACTGCAACAACCAGGGACGGCCCGCGCTCGAGCGCTACACCAAGATGGGTGAGGCGCTGAAGAAGACCGGGCGCGACATCGTCTACGCCCTCTGCGAGTGGGGCGAGAACCAGCCCTGGAAGTGGGGAAAAACGTCCGGCGCACAGCTGTGGCGCACGACCGGCGACATCAGTGACAGCTGGTCGAGCATGACCGGCATCCTCGACCAGCAGGTCGGACTGGAGTCGTACGCCGGCCCCGGCGGCTGGAACGACCCGGACATGCTGGAGGTCGGCAACGGCGGCATGACCGACACCGAGTACCGCTCGCACTTCGCGCTGTGGTCGCTGATGAACGCGCCGCTGCTGGCGGGCAATGACATCAGCGCGATGCCGGACGCGACCAAGAAGATCCTGCTCAACAAGGATCTGATCGCCGTCGACCAGGACTGGGGCGGCAAGCAGGGGCACAAGGTCCGCGACGACGGCGACGCCGAGGTCTGGGCGAAGCCGATGGCAGACGGCTCGGCGACGGTAGTGCTGTTCAACCGCGGCGGTTCCGCCACCACGATCTCCAGCGCCGCCAAGGAAATCGGCCTCGGCAACTCGCCGGACTACCGGGTGCGCGACCTGTGGACCGGCGCGGAGACCGAAAGCACCGGCGCACTGCGCGCCGGGGTGGCGAGCCACGGCTCGGCGGTGTTCCGGGTCTGGCCAGCGAAGCACGCGGACGCGGCTCCGTTCACCACGCTTTCCTTGCAGGCTCCGGAATACGTCACGGGCGACAAGTCCTTCGACGCGACGCTGCGGCTGTCCAACGACGGCAGCACCCAGGTCACGGCGGGCAAGGTGCACCTCGGCGCGCCCGCGGGCTGGAAGGTCCAGGGCAACCCGGACGCGGCGGCCCCGGCCGTCAAACCGGGAACATCCTGGCAGCACACGTGGACGCTCCTGCCCGACTCGCCGACCGGCACCACCGTCGCGCTGACCGGGAAGGCCGACTATCGCACCAGGTCCTGGGGCGCGAGGTCCCTGACGACCGCGGGCGGGCCGACGATCGTCGTCACCCCACCGGCCGGGACCAGCAGGCTGTCGAAGGCCACCTGGGTCTACACGGAGAACGGCTGGGGCCCAGTGGAACGTGGCACCAGCAACGGCGAAAACGGGTCGGGTGACGGGCATCCGATCACCATCGCGGGCACCCGCTACGAGGACGGACTCGGCGTCCACGCACCGTCGAAGATCCGCTTCTACCTCGGCGCCGGTTGCCGCACGCTCACCGCGCTGGCCGGGCTGGACGACGAAGCGAGCGACGTCGGCAGCGTCAAGTTCTCCGTGGTCGGCGACGGCAAGGAGCTGGCGTCGACGGACGTCCTGCGGCGCGGCACCGCCGCGAAGTCGCTGCAGGTACCGCTCAACGGTGTCCAGGTCCTCGACCTCGTCGTGACCGACGGCGGCGACGGCAACACCTGGGACCACGCGGACTGGGCCAACCCGATGCTCACCTGCTGACGGTCCCTCAAGTGTCATGAAAGGGTCTTTCAGGGCAAAAATTGCCCTGAAAGACCCTTTCATGACACTCCCCTTCACGAGTCTCGGCGGTCGTAAGCCGCGAGGAGCTGCTTCTCCGCGTCGCGCAGGTAGCGGTCGAGAGCGCCTTCGGCGGCGGTGAAGCGGCCGTGGGAGAGCTCTCGCAGGATTCGCTCGTGCCGGTCGAGGTAGGGCTCGAAGAACGTCCGGGTGTTCTCCGTCAGCACGAAGAAGAGCCGTGTCTCGGCGAGCACCTGCCGCATCGTCGCGGAGATCCGCTCGCTTCCGGCGAGATCCGCCAGCGCCTGGTGGAACGCGATACTCGCCGTTCCCACTGACTGCCAGTCCTCCTCCGAAGCCGAGGAACGCCCGGACGCAAGCGCTTGCGCGACCGCGTCGAGCGGTGCGGACGGGCGCTCGGACGCCCGGCGGAGCGCCCCGCATTCGGTGAGGCGCCGGACGACGTAGAGGTCCTCGATGTCGTCCGCGGTCAGCTCACGGACGAACACGCCGCGGTTCAGCTCGTGGACCGCGAGCCGCTCGTGGGCGAGCAGCTGGAACGACTCCCGCAGGGTGTTGCGGGAGACGCCCAGCGCGGCGCTGATCGCGGGCTCCGACAGGCGGGTGCCGGGCAGGAAAACGCCTTCTGTGATGCGCTGACGCAGGATCGCGGCCACCCGCTCGGCGGTTCCGCTGCGCTCCAGCAGGTGCCGATCGTCTTCGAGTCTCACCGAGGCGTCCATGGGATTCACCGCACGCCGAGCTCGAAGTCCAGGCTGTAGCGGTTGCCGGGCATCGCACCGGCGGACTTCGCGCCGTCGATCGGGACCACGATGCCGTTGATGAACCGGGCCTCGTCGCTGGCCAGGAACACCACGGTCTTCGCGACCTCCCACGCTTCGCCGACGCGCGCGGCCGGGGTGCTCGCGACGAGCTGGTGCTGCTTCGTCTCGAACTCCTCGGGCGAGTTCAGCGTGCCGCGCAGCATGTCGGTGTCGATCGCGCCGGGGTTGATCGTGTTGACGCGGATGCCCTTGGCGGAATGCGCGACAGCGAGGGACTTCATCATCCCGACCAGCGCGTGCTTGGTGGCGTTGTAGACCGGGTCGCCGGGGCGGCCCATCACGCCGCCGTTCGACGAGGTGATGACGATGCTGCCCGCCTTGCGCTCCAGCATGTGCGGCAGCACCGCGCGGGTGGCCAGGAACGCCGTCCGCACGTTGAGCGCGAAGATGTCGTCGAACTCCGCCAGCGTGGTGTCCACAAGGGACTTTCCGAGGTGGACGCCGACGTTGGCGAACAGCACGTCCACCCGGCCTGCCCGCGCGACGACTTCCCGCACGAACGCGTCGACCTGCGTCTCGTCGGTCGCGTCGACGGTCGTGTGCGTGTACCCGGCGGCGTCGAGCTCCTCGGCGGGCTCGCGGATATCGCTGGAGAAGACGGTCGCTCCCTCGGCGAGGAACTCCTTCACCGTGGCGAGGCCGATCCCCCGTGCCCCGCCGAAGACCACCGCGACCTTGCCGGTCAACCGATCCATGCTCAACTCTCCCTCAACCGTACGGTCATTTCCTGGTCCACGGCGTAGTCCGCTGGCAGCCGGACCAGCGCGTCCGGCCTGCCAAGGTACCGCACCTCGACGCCGTACAGCTCCCGAGCGGCGACGGCCGACACGTACCCCTCGACGACGTCGGCGAGCACGTCGGCGGGCTCCCGCTCGAACGGCCTGCCGTACCCGCCGCCGCCCGGCAGCACCACGTCGACACGGTCGCCGGGCCGCAGGCTCACCCGGCTCTTCGACGGCAGGTCCGGCCCGCCGGACAGTCCTAAGTGTCCGGCCATTCCGGACAGTCCACCATCCACACCGGACGCCGCTCGGCGGATCCGGTCGACGTTGCCGTTGACACTCCAGGAAAGCTCGCCGCGCCCGGTCATCGTCGTGCACTGGCCCAGCCCGCCACGACGTCGTCCGGCGCCGCCGGAGTCGATCCGGAGCACCCGTTCGGTGTGGACCAGCGGCGCGGACGTCTCGATCACCTCGGTCGGGGTCGAACGCAGTCCACTGGGGAATCCGGTGGTGCTGAGCCCATCCTTGCCGTCACGGGCGCCCATGCCGCCGGTCTGGAAGACGTTGAGCATGAACTCGTCGCCGGTTTCCGAGACCCCGCGCCAAATCGTCATCCAGAGTGCGTCCGCGCTGTGCGCCAAAGCGTTGCCCGGCAGGGCCTCGTGCAGTGCGCTGATCAGCAGGGACGGCAGGAAATGGCCGATCAGGTGCCGCGACGCGACCGGCGCGGGCGAAAGGCAGTTGAGCACGGACCCCTCGGGCGCGGTGACGTGCACCGGCCGGAACGAACCCGCGTTGTGCGGAACCTCAGGCGAGATCGCCGCCTTCACGGCGAAGGAGGCATACGCCCTGGTGTAGTTGAGGACGACGTTGATCCCGCGGCGGCTCTGCGGCGACGAACCGGCGAAGTCGAGGTGGATCTCGTCGCCCGCGACGGTGACGGCGACCTTGAGCACGATCTCCTCATCGTCGAACCCGTCGGTGACCAGCTCGCTGGTGTACGTCCCGTCCGGCATCCTCGCCAGCGCTTCCCGCAGCGCGCGCTCAGAGCGGTTCATGATCTCCGCCGCGACGTCGTCGAGCGACTCGAGCTCGAACTCCCCCAGCAGCCGCACCAGGCTCGCCGCGCCGACCTCGTTGCCCGTGACCTGCGCGTACAGGTCGCCGACCGTCTCCTCGGGCGTGCGCACGTTGGCGCGAATGATCCCCTCGAGATCGGCGTTGACCACCCCCGCGCGCAGGAATTTCATAATCGGCAGCCGCAGGCCCTCCTCGAAGACCTCGTTGGCCTCGGCCGAAACCAGCCGCCCGCCGATGTCGGGCGCGTGGCAGCACGAGGCGAACCACGCGACCAGCCGTCCGCGCAGGAACACCGGTGTGGCCACGGTGATGTCGTTGATCTGTCCCGCGGTCTGCCAGGGATCGTTGGTGAGCAGCACATCGCCGGGTTCCAGTGTCTCCCGCGGGTACGCGGTGACGAAGTGGTGCATGCCGGTGGCCATCGCGTTGATGTGGCCGGGCGTGCCGCCGACGGACTGCCCGATCATCTCGCCACGCGAGTCGAACACCGCGCAGGCGAGGTCGAGCGATTCACTGACCACCGACGAGAACGCGGTATTGACCAGCGCGTTTTGCTGTTCGGCGAGGATCGAGTGCAGCCGGTTCCCGAGCACACCCACCAGGATCGGGTCGGGGCTCATACCGTCACCACCAGGCTGGCGTCGTCCCGGATCACACAGCTCGCGCCAGGTGGGACGACCACAGTGGACTCCCGCTCCTCGACGATCGCCGGGCCCCGGACAAGGTCACCGGGCTTGAGCCGGTAGCGATCGAACACGGCCGTTTCGACAAAGCCACCTGTCGACGGGAAGTACGCCTGACGACTGCCCTTGCGCGCGTCACCCTCGGCGCCGGTCGCCTTGAGCCGCAACGCGACCTCGGGTTTGGGGCCGCTGGACACGACGCGCCAGTTCAGCACCTCGACAGCCACGTCCGGGCCGGTGCGCCGGTACAGGGTCCGATAGGTCTCGGTGAACTCCTCGACGAGCGCGTCCGGCCAAGTCTGTTCGGTCGCCGTCACCGGGACGCGGATTTCGTAACCCTGGCCGGAGTAACGCATTTCGGCGACCCGGCTGTGCGTCACGCTGTCCACACCGGACTCCCCGAGCAGCTCCGCGCCTTCCTTCTCCATCTCGGCGAACAGTTCGTCCACTTGGGACCAAGACAGTTCGAGCACCGCCGCCCGCGCGGAACGCACGAAGTCGAATGTCAGTGGCGCGGTGAGGAAACCGACCGCGCTCATCACCCCGGCCGCGGGTGGCGCGACCACCTGGGGCGCGCCCAGCGCCCTGGCGACGCCGACGCCGTGGACCGGCCCCGCGCCCCCGAAGGTGAACAGTGGGAGCTTGGCCGGGTCCTTGCCACGCTCGACGGCGTGCACGCGGGCGGCGTTCGCCATGTCCTCGTTGACACTGGTGTGGATGCCCCAGGCGGCTTCCTCGACGCTGACACCGAGCGGCCCGGCGATCTTCGCGCGGACCGCCTCACGGGCACCTTCGGCGTCGAGATCCATGCCGCCGCCCAGGAAATAGCCGGGGTCGAGGTAGCCGAGCACCAGGTCGGCATCGGTCACCGTGGGTTCCGTGCCACCACGGCCGTAACACACCGGGCCCGGTTCAGAGCCCGCCGAATCCGGGCCGACGGTGAGCAGGCCCAGCGCGTCGATGCGGGCGATCGAACCGCCGCCGACGCCGATCTCGATCATGTCGGTCACCGGGACCTGCACCGGCAGGCCGGAGCCGGGCAGCAGCCGGTACTTGCGGTCGACCTCGAACTCGTGCGTCACCAGCGGAACGCCGTCGGAGATCATGCAGAGCTTCGCCGTGGTGCCACCCATGTCGAAGGCGAGCAGGTCGGTTTCCCCTGCGGCGGCACCGAAAGCAGAGGCGGCGAGCGCGCCACCGGCCGGGCCGGACTCCAGGATGCGGATCGGGTAGCGGGCCGCGGTGTCGACCGTCGCGATGCCGCCGTTGGACAGCATGATGTGCGGCGACGGCCGGACGCCCAGCGCGTGCAGGCGGCGTTCGAGGTCACGCAGGTAACGCTCGGTGAGATCCTGGACGTAGACGTTGGCGACCGTGGTCGACGCCCGTTCGAACTCCCGGATCTCCGGCACGACCTCGCTCGACAGCGCCACCCGCAGCCGCGGCGCGACCTCGCGCAGAATCCCGGCGGCGCGGCGTTCGTGCGCGGGATTGGTGAACGCGTGCAGGAAACAGATCGCGACGGCGTCGATCCCGCGCTCGTCCAGCTCGCGGCCGAGCCGCGCGACGTAGTCCTCATCCAGTCCCGTATGGACGGTGCCGTCGGCGAGCACGCGCTCGGGCACGTCGAAGCGGAGATGCCTGGGCACCAAAGGTTTCGGCAGCTCGATGAGGAGGTCGTAGAGCTCGTACCGGTGCTCGCGGCGCATCTCCAGCACGTCGCGGAACCCGGCGGTCGCGAGCAATGCGGTGCGCGAACCCTTGCGCTCGATCAGCGCGTTGGTGACCAGGGTGGTGCCGTGCACGAACTGCTCGACATCGGCCGCATGGAGGCCCGCGTCGGCAAGTGTCCTGATGAGACCTTCCTCGACCGCGCGGGCGGGTTCGTCGTGCGTGGTGAGCACCTTGCCGACCGCGACGACGCCGGAGTCGTCCAGCACGCAGAGGTCGGTGAAGGTGCCGCCGATGTCGACGCCCACCCGCAGGCCGGTCAAGCGCTTTCCCTGCGGTACCAACGAGGTGAGGTGTTCACGGGCGGCTTGAGCTTCGCGCGGACGACCAGCACGTTCGGCTCGTCGGACTCGATGAACTCGCCGAGCAGCCGCCGGAACGCCCGGCCGAACCCGGACACGCGGTCGGCGTGGACGCCGAAAGACCTTGCCAGGCCGACGAAATCTGGACTGTCCCAGTCGACCCCGCGCCGTTCGAGGCCCGCTCGCTCCTGGTCGTACCGCAGCATTCCGTAGCCGCCGTCGTCGACGATGATCACCGTGACCGGCAGCTGTTCCTGCGCGAGCGTGGCCAGATCCCCGCAGGCGAACAGGAACCCGCCGTCACCGGTGACGCAGACCGCGCGGCCGGTGCCCGCGGCCGCCGCGCCGAGCGACGCGGGGAAGCCGTAGCCGAGCGTGCCCCAGCCCATCGGGTACGCCAGCCTGCGCGGCGCGCGAACCTTGTGGAACCCGCCGATCCAGTAGCCGGCCACGCACATGTCGGAGACGATCGTGGTGTCCTCCGGCAGCACCTCGTCGAACGTGGCCAGCAGGTCGGCGGCCTGCGGCTCCTCGTCGCGGACGCGGTGCTTGACGATGGCGGCGATCTTCGCCAGCCGCTCGACGAGCTCCGCGATCCCCGGCCGCTGCTCGACCGTGAGCGCCTCGGTGAGCGCTTTCGCGTCACCGGCCAAAGTCAGGTCGGGCGGGTAGTTCTTGGCCGCGTCGTCGGGATCGACGTTGATCGCGATGAGCTTCTTCGGCTGCGGCATCAGCCAGTTCTGCGTCATCAGCCCGTCGAAGTCGGTGCCGATGGCGAGCACCAGATCGGCGTCGTCCCACAACGCGCCGACCTCCGGGGCGTGCACCGGGTTCGGGGCAAGGCAGGGGTGATCCGGGGGCAGCAGCCCGCGCGCGGCGAAGGTGGTGATGACCGGGGCGACGAGCTTCTCGGCGAGCTTCCCGATGGCCTCCCCGGCTCCGGCGCGCAGAGCTCCACCACCGGCCCAGATGAGGGGGCGGCGGGAGTTCGCGAGCAGCTCCTCGGCGGCCGCGAGGTCCGGGAGCTCGGACTCGCGTGCGTGTGAAGACGGCGGGTTGCGCGCGGCCGCCCGGGTGGTCAGGAAATCGGTCGGGATGCCGAGGTACACCGGGCCCGACTGCGGCCGCAGCGCGAGCGCTGCCGCCCGCCGTACAGTGCCCGCGATCTGCTGCGGCTCGCGGACGGTGAAGCCACCCTTGGTGATCGGCGCGAACATCGCCTGCTGGTCCGAGGTCTCGTGCAACACGCCCCGCACCACTCCAGGGCGGCGCAGCGTCGACGGGATGTCGGTGGCGACGACCAGGATCGGCGCGGCCGAGGCCATCGCCTCACCGACCGCGCCGAGCGTGTTCGCGGCGCCGGGACCGGTGGTGACCAGCGCGACGCCGAGCCTGCCGGTCGCACGGGCGTACCCGTCGGCGGCGTACCCGGCCGTCTGCTCGTGCCGGACCCCGATGAGCCGGATGTCGGTGGCGGCCAGCGCTTCCCACAGCGGCAGGTTGTGCACGCCGGGCAAGCCGAAGACGACCTCGGTCCCCAGTGCGGTCAGCGCGTCGGCCAGGTGCTGGGCTCCGGTGGGTGAAGGCCCCGCGGGTATTGGCCCAGTGGATGAAAGCACTGCCGAAGTCTGCCAGATCGTTCAACGATCCAGCAACCACCACTGTGGAACTCAGCCCCGCCAACGTGGGACTCGCGCCCGCCAGTCCGAGCGCCCGCGAGTCCCACACTCACGGGCGCGAGTTACACCGTCACGGGGCCGAGTTCCACATTCGGGTCAGTACAGGCTCTGGGCGTAGGCGGGGCCGTAGTAGCTCTCGAGGATCTCCATCGAGTCGTCCGGACGCTCGAGGCCTTGGCGATCGCCGGTCGGGAGGGGGCCGAGTCGGGCGTCCAGGTGTCCTGCTGCCAGAGGTGGGACCGGAGGAAGGCCTTCGAGCAGCGGTGGAAGACCTCGTCGATGTCCACCAGCAGCGCGAACTTCGGCCGCTTTGCCCCCGGCGATCAGGTCGTCGAAGAACGGGGCGTCGCTCAGCAGGCGCGCGTGGCCGTTGATCCGCGGGGTGTCGCCGCGGCCGGGGATGACGTAGATCAGCCCGACCTGCGGGTTGGTCAGACAATTTGGTCAGACAATTTGGTCAGACAATTTGGTCAGACAATGTTGTGCTCCCTGCTCCCGGCCTGATCCCCCGCGAACCGCCGGACGTCGAGCTCCCCGATGTCGATCTCCGGCTCCCGCCCGAGACACAGGTCCCGCAGGACGGCACCGACCGCCGGGCCCATCTGGAAACCATGGCCGGAGAACCCCGTCGCGTAGAAGAAGCCCGGCAGGGAGACGCTCCGGCCCACGATCTGGTTGTGGTCCGGGGTCATCTCGTACAGCCCGGCCCACGCGCTCTTGATCCCCGCGTCGAGCACCGCGGGGACCCGCCGCCCGGCGATCTCCGCAAGCTTCGGCAGCCACTCGCCCGGCTGGTAGCGGGTGTCGAAGCCCGGGTCGCCGTCGCCCTCGCAGAACGACATCGCCAGGCCCGTGCCCTCGCGGTGGAAGTAGAACGTCGAGGGCATCTCAATGGTCAGCGGGACCGACTCGCCCAGCCCCGCGACCGGGCCGGTGAACACCACCTGCCGCCGATACGGGCGAACCGGCAGGTCGACCCCGGCGAACTCGCCGACCCTCCCCGACCACGCACCCGCCGCGCACACCACCACCGACGTCCGCACCAGCCCGGCCGAGGTGCGCACCCCGGTGATCTCGTCGCCGTCACGGTCGATGCCGACGACCTCGACGCCGGTCCGCAGCACGGCGCCGTGCCTGCGCGCGACCTTCGCGTAGCCCTGGACCGCGGAATCCGGAGTGGCCTTCGCGTCGTCCGGGGACCACAACGCCGCGACCACCCCGTCGACGTCGATCAGCGGCGAAACCCGCCGCGCCTCGGCGGGATCGACGAGCCTGCTCCGGACGCCGTAGGAGTTCTGCAGCCCGACACACCGTTCGAACTCGGGCAGCTCGGCGGGATCGGTGATCAGGTACAGGTAGCCGTCGCGCCGGAAGTCGATCTCGACGCCGTGCCGTGCGGCGAACCCGCCGTACTCGGCCAGGCCCCGCAGGCCGAGCTCCAGGTTGACCCGGCTGGTGAACGAGGACCGGATCCCGCCCGCCGCCTTCGCGGTCGAGCCGCCGCCGAGGCTGTCGCGGTCCAGCAGCAGCACGTCGGTCCCCGCCTCGGCCAGTCGATACGCGACGCAGACGCCGATGATCCCGCCGCCGATGATCACGACCTCGGCGTGGCGGGGCAGCTCCGTCACCACTCGGTCATTCACCACTGAGCGGGCACCTCCTCACCCGCCGGCGGCGGACCGGGCGGGGTCCCGTCGCCGAACGGCCGCCCGCCCAGCGCCTCCCGCCCGTGCGGGGTGTCCCAACCGGACAGATCCGGCCCGAGCGGCACGATCCGCGACGGGTTCACCTGCTCGTGGACCTCGTAGTAGTGCCGCTTGATGTGATCGAAGTCGACCGTGTCGCCGAATCCCGGCGTCTGGAACAGATCACGCGAATACGCCCAAAGCACGGGCAGCTCGGTCAGCTTGGTCCGGTTGCACTTGAAGTGGCCGTGGTAGACCGCGTCGAACCGGACGAGCGTGGTGAACAGCCGGACGTCGGCCTCGGTGATGGTGTCGCCCAGCAGGTAACGGCGGGTTTCGAGTCGCTCGGACAGTGCATCCAACCGGGTGAACAAGCGGCGGTAGGCGTCCTCGTACGCGGGCTGTTTCGTCGCGAACCCCGCCTGGTAGACCGCCGCGTTGACGTCGGCGAACACGGCCGCGTTGAGCTCGTCGATCTCGCCGCGCAGGCGCTCGGGGTACAGGTCCGGCGCGCCTTCGCGGTGGTGGCTGGTCCATTCGGTGGAAAAATCGAGGGTGATCTGCGGGTAGTCGTTGCTCACCAGCCGTCCGCTCGGCACGTCCACCATGGCCGGGACGCTGATTCCGCCCAGGTAGTGCGGGTCCGCCGCGTGGTAGGCCTCGGCCAGGTACCTGATGCCCAGCACCGGGTCGATCCCGTCCGGGTCGAGGGTGAACCGCCAGCTCTTCTCGTCCTGGATCGGGTCGGTGCTGCCCACCGAGATCGCGCTTTCCAGGCCGAGCAGGCGCCGCACGATCAAGCCGCGGCTGGCCCAGGGGCACGCCTTGCTCACCACGAGGCGGTATCGGCCAGGCTCGACCGGCCAGCCGTCGCGGCCGTCAGCGGTGATGCGCGCGTCGAAATGGTTGGCAGAGCGACGGAACTCGCCCGTCTTCGCGTCGGTCGGAATGGTCATGTCCCTCACCCTAGAACTTCGGGAGCGGCTTTCGGTGTGCGTAGACTCGCCCCACCTGGCGTGCCAGAGCTCTCCGACAGCGCCCCGCCGGGCGGAAGGTGGTCCCCCATGCCGTTGATGCCCGTGACCGATTCGATGTTCCTTCTGGTGGAGACGCGGGAACACCCCATGCACGTGGGTGGCCTGCAACTGTTCAAGAAACCCGAGGGCGCCGGTCCGGACTATCTACGGGACCTGCGGCGGAACCTGCTCGAAAGCGACAACATGCGGCCGGTGTTTCGGCGCCGTCCGGCCCGGCCGGTGAACACGGCGGGTCACGTCGCCTGGACCACGGACGCCGATCTCGAGCTCGACTACCACTTCCGGCACTCGGCGCTGCCGCAGCCCGGCCGGATCCGGGAACTGCTGGAGCTGGCCTCGCGATGGCACGGCACCCTGCTCGACCGGCACCGCCCGCTCTGGGAGATCCACCTGGTCGAAGGCCTGCAGGACGGCCGGTTCGCCATCTACACCAAGGTCCACCACGCGCTGATGGACGGCGTTTCCGCGCTCAAGCACCTGCAGGGAACGCTGAGCGACGACCCGAACGACCTCGACTGCCCGCCGCCGTGGGGCTCGAAGCGGCCCGCCGACGCGAGCCGGAACGGCAAGAAGCCGTCGTCGCTGCTGCAGAGCGCCGGGAACACCTTCAACCAGCTCGCCGGGCTCGCGCCGGCCGCGGTGAAGGTCGCGCAGGAGGCGTTCCGGGAGCACACGCTCACGCTGCCGATGCAGGCGCCGAAGACCATGCTGAACGTGCCGATCGGCGGCGCGCGCCGGTTCGCCGCCCAGTCGTGGTCACTCGACAGAGTGCGCGCGATCGCCAGCGCGGCCGGAGTCTCACGCAACGACGTCGTGCTCGCGATGTGCTCGGGCGCGCTGCGCGACTACCTGATCGAGCAGAGCGCGCTGCCCGACGCGCCGCTGACCGCGATGGTGCCGGTTTCGTTGCGGCGCAAGAGCGACGGCGGTGACGCGGCGGGCAACAACATCGGCGCGCTGCTCTGCAACCTGGCCACCGACCTGGCCGATCCCGGGCAGCGCCTGGCCGCGATCCACCTGTCCATGCGCAACGGCAAGCGGCTGTTCTCGGAGCTCACCCCGCTGCAGACGTTGCTGCTGTCGGGGATCAATGTGGCGCAGCTGGGCATCTCGCCGGTCCCCGGGTTCGTCAACAACACCCGGCCGCCGTTCAACCTGGTGATCTCGAACGTGCCGGGCCCGCGCAAGCAGATGTACTGGAACGGCGCCCAGCTCGACGGCATCTACCCGGCGTCGGTGCTGCTCGACGGGCAGGCGCTGAACATCACGCTGACCAGCAACGGCGACAACCTCGACTTCGGCATCACCGGCTGCCGCCGCAGCGTCCCGCACCTGCAGCGCATCCTGATCCACCTCGACACCGCGCTGGCCGAGCTCGAAGGCGCCGTCGCGTAGGTCTCCCGAGTGTCATGAAAGGGTCTTTCCTGACAATTTTTGCCAGGAAAGACCCTTTCATGACACTTCGCACGACGGACACCACCGACCGGGTAGCGAAAGCCCGTTCATCCAATGTCTTCCGGTGCCCTGAGTGACGGCGGGGCGTGCTCGATACCCCACAGGAAGGAAACTTTACGAAAGCACCCTGTCAGTTGGCCGGAACTGCTGGCCATGCGGGGCGACACGATCCTAGGGTGGCGGGGCTCGGCCGGTGTTCACGGTGGACACCCGGCGACGAACGACCAGCCATCCGAGGAGTAATCATGATCGAACCCACCGAGGTATGGACCACTCCGGACTTCGTCGAGTACGAGACGCCCATGGAGGTCACCGCGTACGCGGCCCGCATGGAGTGACGTCCCGGGGCGGCGGGAGCCGGGACGCCGGGCCCGCCGCCGTGCTCGACCGAAGTGGGAGGCAGTGCATGTCCAGCTCGCTCCAGCCGATGAGCTCGCCCGAGTTCGTCGCCGCGCTCCGCGGCCTGTCCCACCGCTACTGGGGCACCCATCCGTTCCACCATCGCCTGCATGACGGCGACCTGTCCGAGCATGAGCTCAAGACCTGGGCGGCGAACCGCTGGTACTACCAGTGCATGCTGCCGCAGAAGGACGCGGCGATCGTCAGCAACTGCCCGCTGCCGGAGATCCGGCGCCAGTGGCTGGACCGCATCGTCTACCACGACGGCACCCAGGCGGGTGACGGCGGAATCGAGCGCTGGCTGCGGTTGTGCACCGCGGTGGGCCTCGATCGCGACGAGGTGCTCGACCAGCGGCACGTCGCGCCCGGCGTCCGGTTCGCTGTCGACGCCTACGTCACCTTCGCGCGCACGAAGCCGTGGGTGGAGGCGGTCGCGTCCGGGCTGACCGAGATGTTCGCCGGGCACCTGATGCGGAAGCGCGTCGCGGACATGCTCGCGCACTACTCCTGGATCTCCCCCGGCGACCTGGCGTATTTCACGAACCGCATCGACGCCGTGTCCGGGGAGGGCCAGGCGACCGTCGACATCGTCGTGCGGCACAGCGTCACCCGCGAACAGCAGGACAAGGCGATCGAGGCGTTGTCGTTCAAGTGCGACGTGCTCTGGTCGATGCTCGACGCCATCGAGCGCGCCGCGGCGAAGGACTAGCCCGATGCCCACGATCAGCACCGGGTCCGTCCCGAAACTGCGCCGCGGCGTCCGGCTGACCTACGACAAAACCAGGGAAACGCATGTGCTGCTGTTCCCCGAGGGCGTGCTGGTGCCGAACCCGACGGCGGCCTCGGTGCTCGAACTGTGCGACGGCGCGGCGACCGTCGCGACGATCACCGCGGCCCTGCGCGCGCGGTACGCCGGGGTCAAGGACATCGAGATCCTGGACGTGCTCACCAGGCTGGCAGAACGGCAGGTCGTGGAATGGACATGAACCCGGCCGCGCCGCCGCTTGGCATGCTCGCCGAGCTCACCCATCGTTGTCCTCTGCACTGTTCGTACTGCTCGAATCCACTCGAGCTGATCACCCGTGAGGGTGAAATGTCCACCGGGCAATGGGTTTCCGTGTTGTCCCAGGCGCGCGATCTCGGCGTGCTGCAGGTGCACCTGTCCGGCGGTGAACCGCTGGCCCGCACGGACCTCCCAGAGTTGGTCGAGCACGCGAACTCGCTCGGCTGTTACGTCAACCTGGTGACCTCCGGGCTCGGCCTGACCGAGGCACGGCTGGACGACCTCGTGGCCCGCGGGATCGCGCACATCCAGTTGTCCGTGCAGGGCGCGACGACCCAGCGCGCGGACCTGCTCGCCGGTGCCAGAGCGCACGACCGCAAGCTCGTCGTCGCCGAGCTGATCAAGAAGGCGGAGCTGCCACTTTCGGTGAACGTCGTGCTGCATCGGCAGAACCACGACCAGCTCGCCGGGCTGATCCAGCTCGCCGAGCGGATGGGCGCCGACCGGCTCGAACTCGCGAACACCCAGTACTACGGCTGGGCGCTACGCAACCGTGACGCGCTGATGCCCACGCGGGAGCAGCTCGCCGAGGCCGAGCCGATCGTGCGGGCCGCGACCGAACGGCTGCGCGGGAAAATGCAGATCATCTACGTGGTCGCCGACTACTACGAGCCGTATCCGAAGCCGTGCATGTACGGCTGGGGCGCGCGGCAGTTGACCGTCGCGCCGAACGGGGACGTCCTGCCGTGCCCCGCGGCCACCGCGATCACGACGCTGGACCTGGACAACGTCACCCGCACCCCACTGGCCGAGATCTGGTACGAATCGAGCTCCTTCAACGCTTATCGCGGCGAAGACTGGATGCGGGAACCGTGCCGCACCTGCGACCGGCGAGAACTGGACTTCGGCGGCTGCCGGTGTCAAGCGTTCCAGCTGACCGGCGACGCCGCGGCCACCGACCCGGTGTGCTCGCGCTCGCCGCAACGCGACCTCGTCGACGTCGTCCTCGCGGCGCCGACACGGACACCGGAACTGGTGATGCGCAAGCAGACGGTGCGCCGATGAGGGTGCTGCTGCTGGGCACCGCGGCGGGAGGCGGCTTCCCGCAATGGAACTGCGCGTGCCGTCTGTGCACTTCGGACGCGCCGCCGCGCGGCCAGGACTGCGTGGCGGTGAGCGCGGACGACCGGAGCTGGTACCTGCTCAACGCCTCACCCGACATCCGCGCCCAGATCCTGTCTTCGACCGCGTTGCGAGCGGGCCCGGGTCCCCGCGAGATCCCGCTGCGCGGCGTGCTGCTGACCGACGCCGAACTGGACCATTCGATGGGCCTGCTGATGCTGCGCGAAGCGGGCGGGCTGCCGGTGTGGGCGCCGGACGCGGTCCTGCACGCGCTGAGCCAGCACTTTCCGGCCCGCTCGATCATCGACGGCTACGGCGGCTGGGACTGGCTCCCCGCCTCGTCGGCGTCGCTCGGCGGGTTGCGGGTGAGCGTGCTCCCGGTGAGCGACAAGCAACCCAAGTACGCCCGTTCGTCCACTGAGGACGGACCGTGGGTGGTCGCCTACCGCATCGTGGACCCGGTGACCGGCGGCGTGCTGGTGTACGCGCCGTGCCTGAAAAGCTGGCCGGAGGGCTTCGACCAGCTCGTCGAGGGAGCGAGCCTGGTCCTGCTGGACGGCACGTTCTACGCCCCCGACGAGATGTCCGGCGCGACGAAAGCCGTCGGCGACGGCGCCCAGCTGGCAATGGGCCACCTCCCGATCGCCGGCCCGCACGGCAGCCTCACCCGGATCACCCGGCACCGCGCGAACCGCCCGGGAACGCGCTGGGCCTACACCCACCTGAACAACACCAACCCGATCGTCGACCCGGCCTCCCCGGAGCACGCAGCCGTGCTGGCGGGCGGGGCCGAGCTACCCGGGGACGGAACCGAGTTCGAGCTCTGAGCGGCGAGGGAGTGTCAGGCGATGCCCTCGGGGGAGGCGCCTTCGACCTGGACGGCGTCGGCGGTGAGGCGGTCGATCTCGGCCAGGTCGGCCGCGGTCAGCTCGACGTCGGCGGCGGCGAGGCTGGCCTCGATGTTGGCCGGCTTGCGCGCGCCGACGATCGCGACGTGCACGCCGGGCCGGGTGAGGGTCAAGGCGATGGCGAGCTGGCCGACCGAAATCCCTTTGTCCGCGGCGAAAGCGGCGAGTTCGTCGACGACGCCAGGTTGCGGCGCAGGTTCTCGCCGTGGAAGGCCGACGACCGCGAGCGCCAGTCGGACTCCTCGAACGTCGACTCCGGGGTGAACGCGCCGGTGAGCAGGCCGCTGCCGAGCGGGCTGTAGACGAGGACGCCGATGTCGTTCTCCCGCGCGTACGGCAGCGGATCGGCTTCGATCCCGCGGCGGAACAGGTGATACGGCGGCTGCAGCGTCTCGACCGGCCGGGTCCGATCGAAGGCCGTGAGCTGCGCGGTGTCGTAGTTGGACACCCCGGCGTGGCGGATCTTGCCCGCGTCCACCAGCTCCTGCAGGAGCCCGGCGGTCTCCTCGGCCGGGGTCTCGTTTGTCCGGCCAGTGGATCTGGTACAGGTCGATGTGGTCGACGTCCAGGTGCCGCAGGCTCTCTTCGACGCCCTTCGCCAGCCACTCGCGACGGCTGTCACGGGGGCGTTCACTGCGCGGGTCGGTCCCGCCCTTCGTGGCGACGACCAGGCTGTCGCGGTCGCGCTTGAGCTCTTCCCGTAACGCCTTGCCGATCATCGCCCCGGACTTGCCGAAGCCGTAGGCCTGCGCGGTGTCGGACAGGGTGACCCCGAGTTCGCGCGCGTGGCGGACGGCGGCGATCGCGGCGTCCTCGTCGAACGAGCCCCAGGCGCCGCTCAGCTGCCACGTGCCGAAGGCGATCCTCGAAACCTCGAGACCGCTCCTACCCAAAGTCGTCGTACGCATGGGTCCAGAGAGCGCAACCAGCCCGTGTCCTCGATCAACTTCCCGGCCATCGACACCCCCAAATAACTGTTTGACAGTCGCGGCACAAGATCGGACACTGGCCGCATGCCCGAGTCCCCGCCCCTGGACAGCCTGCGCGTGCTCGCCCACCCCCTGCGCCTGCGCATCCTCTCGTTACTGACCGGCGCGGCGATGAGCGCCGCCGAAGCCGCGCGGGAGCTCGGCGAGACCCAGGCGAACATCAGCTACCACCTGCGAAGGCTGCACGACGCGGGCCTGGTCGACATCGCCGAGGAGCTCCAGATCCGCGGCGGCAGGGCCAAGCGCTACCGCCACGATCCGGACTCCGGCGGCGGCTTCACCAGCCGGGACCTGGGCGAAGAGCAGCTGCTCGTCACCGCGCTGACCGAAGAACTCAAGCGCCGCACGGAATTTCGCGCCGCCGATCGCCCGGGGTCGACGACCGACGCCGAGGTGTGGATCGACGAGGCCAGCTGGAGCCGGGCGCTCGGCCTCGCCCGCGAGCTCAGCCACCTGCTACACAATGCGGCCGAACCGCCCCGCACCCCCGGCGCCGTCCACGTAAGCGCGACCGTCTCCCTGTTCGAGCTGAGGTGAACCGGCGCGAACTCCTCGCACCGCTGCGCGAGCGCAACTTCCGGCAGCTGGTCAGCGGGCGGACCTTCGGCGAGTTCGGCAACTCGATCGCACCGTTCGCACTGGCCTTCGCCGTGGTCCACCTCAGCGGCTCGGCGGTCGACCTCGGCATCGTCGTCGGCGCCCGGTCGGTGGCCAGCGTGCTGCTCCTGCTCTTCGGCGGCGTACTCGCCGACCGGCTGCCACGCTCGGTCATCCTGCAAGGCACCGAACTCGCGGCGATGCTCACCCAGGCGGCCATCGCGGCCAGTGTCCTTTGTGGATTCGCGTCGATCCCGCTGCTGGTGGCGCTGAGCGTCGCCAACGGCGCCGTCGCCGCACTGTCCATGCCCGCCGCGGCCGCGATCACCCCGCAGACCGTCCCGGCCCCGATGCTCACCCAGGCGAACGCGCTGTCCCGCCTCCTGGTCAACACCGTCCGGATCGCCGGCGCCGGCCTGGCCGGGATCCTCGTCGCCGCCGTCGGCCCCGGCTGGACCCTCGGCGCGAACTCACTCCTGTTCCTGTTCGCCGCCCTGTCCTACCGCGGCGTCCGGCTCGACCGCCGCACCCGCGTCCCCGGCAGCAGACCGCTCGCCGAACTGGCCGAAGGCTGGCGGGAGTTCAGCTCACGCACCTGGGTTTGGGTGGTGGTCATCCAGTTCATGGTGGTGAACGCCGTGACCGTCGGCGCCCTGCTCGTCCTCGGCCCGATCGTCGCCAGCGGCACCTTCGGCCCCGCGGGCTGGGGTCTGGCGCTGGCGTTGCAAACCCTCGGCTCGCTGGCAGGCGGAATCCTCGCCGCGCGCTGGCAACCCCGGCACGCACTGCTGATCGGCGTCGCGGTGACGGCGCTGGACGCCCTCCCGATTCTCACCCTGGGACTGTCGCCCTACCTGCTGCCGATCATGGTCGCGATGTTCCTGTCCGGCATGGGGATCGAGCAGTTCGTGGTCGCCTGGGACGTGTCACTGCAGGAGAACGTGCCCGAGGAGAAACTGGCACGGGTTTATTCTTACGACATGCTCGGGTCTTTTGTCGCGCTGCCGCTTGGTGAGGTGAGTGCCGGGCCGCTGGCAGAGCACTTCGGGAGACAGACGACTTTGGTGGCGGGTGGGGTTTTGGTGGTTGTTGTCACGGGTTTTTGCTTGTGTAGCCGGGAGGTTCGGGGGCTGGTGCGGGTGGGTGGGTAGCCTGGCGCCCAGCGGCGATACGGGTTGGTGGTTTAGTCCTGAGGTGCGACTGGAAGCCTGTGTTTTGGCCAGCGCGCTCACAAACTCGCGCCGCCAGGTCGCCCTACCGTCGCGGAGCCACGATCCGGCTGGAGTGCTTCAGCGGGGAGACCAGGGGCGGATTTCTTCCAGGAGCTTGGCCACTGCCAGGACCAGGTCGTCTGAATGGCGGGGACCTACCAGTTGGAGACCGACTGGGAGACCGGTGGACGTCTGGCCTGCCGGGATGCTTATTGCTGGTTGCTGGGTCATGTTGAAGGGGTAGGTGAAGGGGGTCCAGTCGGGCCAGCCGCTCAGGCCGCTGCCAGGGGGGACGTCGTGGCCCGCTTCGAAGGCCGGGATCGGCATTGTCGGGGTGATCAGGATGTCGTGGCGGGTGTGGAACTCGCCCATCAGGATGCCCAGTGCCGCGCGTTCGGCGTTCGCGCCGAGGTAGTCGCTCGCCGAGAATGTCCTGCCCTGCTCCCATACCCGGCGCAGGCCCGGGTCGATCTTGGTCTCCGAGCCCGAGGGGAAAGAGTCCAGCCATTTTGCCGCGCCCGTCGACCACAGGATGTCGAAGGCGTCCTTGGGATCGCTGAAACCCGGGTCGATCTCCTCGATGTGCAAGCCCGCTTCGCTGAGCGCGGTCACCGCGGCGCGGACGATCGCCGCCACCTCGGGGTCCACGTCCACATAGCCGAGGTCGGGCGAGAACGCCGCGCGCAGACCCCGGACGTCGCGGCGGACAGCCTCGCGGAAGGTGCCGATGGGCGGGGCCAGCGCTGCCGGGTCTCGGTGGTCAGGCAGGGAAAGGACGTCGAGCAGCAGGGCAGTGTCGTCCACCGAACGCGCCATCGGGCCAGCGTGGGCTAATGCGCCGAAAGGGCTTGCCGGGTACAGCGGAATCCGGCCGTGTGTCGGCTTCATCCCGACGATTCCGCAGAACGACGCCGGGATACGCACCGAACCGCCGCCGTCGGTGCCGACGGACAACTCCCCCATGCCCGCCGCGACGGCCGCCGCGCTGCCGCCGCTCGAACCGCCGGAGGTCCTGGTCGGGTCGGCCGGATTGCGGGTGATGCCGGTCAGCGTGTTGTCGGTGACGCCCTTCCAGCCCAGCTCCGGGGTGGTGGTCTTGCCGAGCAGGACCAGGCCGTTCTCGCGGAGACGGGCGGTGACCGGGCTGTCGACGTCCCAGTGCTGGTCCTTGTCGATACAGCGCGAACCGCGCAGGGTCGGCCAGCCCTGGCTGAGGAACATGTCCTTGATCGAGGTCGGCACCCCGTCCAGCCAGCCGATCGGATTGCCGTCGCGCCAGCGGATCTCGGACGCCTTGGCCTGCTCCAGCGCCCCTTCCTCGTCGACGAGGCAGAACGCGTTGCACTCCTCGTCCCGCTCTGCGATGACCTGCAGAGCGTTCTGCGTGGCCTCGACCGGAGAAAGCTCTCCGGTCGCGTAGGCGGCTACGAGCTCACTGGCGGTCAACTTCGCGTCGTTCATCCAACCCCTTAACTCACCGACGGCACATAACCGAGCTGCTTGTCCACGACATTGTGCAACGCTTCCCCGGCACGCCACCGGGTGAAATTCCCGGCGAAGACCTCCACCAGCGCATTACGCCAGCCAAGGAAGTCACCGGACATGTGCGGCGAAACCAGCACGTTCGGCAATGTCCACAGTGGACTCTCCGACGGCAGTGGCTCGATGTCGAACACGTCGAGCGCGGCCCCGGCGAGCGCGCCCTCGCGCAGCGCGGCGACCAGGTCCGCCGTCACCACGAGCTCACCGCGGCCGACGTTGACGAACCGGGCGGACGGCTTCATGGCCGCGAACGCCTTCGCGTCGAACAGGCCCTTGGTGTGTTCGGTCAGTGGCGCGACGGCCACCACGTAGTCGGCCGAAGGCAGATGGAGGGCGAGCTCCGACGAGGCGTGCACGTCACCGAAGTCGGGGTCGCCGGTGCGAGCGCGACGACCCACCCCGGAAACCCGCATCCCCGCCGCGCGCAGCAGCCTGGCGATCGACCGGCCGATCGGGCCGGTGCCCACCACCAGTGCCTCAGTGCCGGCGATCCGCTCGCTTTCCCGATGCTGCCAGCGCACCTCACGCTGCAGTTCGAGCGAACGGGCGAAGCCCTTGGCGAAGGCGAGCACCACACCCAGCACGTACTCGGCGATCGCGTCGTCGAAGACGCCACGAGAGTTCGTCAGCACGACTTCGCTCTCCCGCAACCCCGGGAACATCACCGGGTCCACTCCCGCGCTGGCGATGTGCAGCCAGTGGAGCCTGTCCGCGGCGTGCCAGGCTCCGGGCACGGCCATGGACAGGAAGTCGTAGACGAAGAGCGCGTCCGCGCCGGACAACGCTTCCGCCAGACCACCCGCGTCGGTGTAACGAACCACCGCTTCGGCTTCGATGGCGCGCATGTCCGGCGGGTGCTTGTCGCCGCACAGTACTGCCAGCACCGGCGCTTCCGAGGCAATCACCGTTGACACGCTATGAGCCACTCGTATGATTGTCAACAATCCGAGGAACGACCCCCGGAGCACCGGGCGTGTCCACCGCACAGACGTTCTCCGGAGGCTGAGACTTGGATTTCGACTTCCTCTCTTTCGAGGGCCCACTGGCCCAGCGAGGCATCGGCGTCATCGCGCCGTTCGACCTCGCGCTGGAACGCGAACTCTGGCGCTGGGTGCCGATGGAGGTCTCCCTCCACCTCGCGCGGACCCCGTACGAACCGGTGCCGGTGAGCCTGGAAATGGCCCAGCTGGTCAGCGACAGCCGCCACCTCGCGGCCGCCACCAGGGACGTGCTGCACGTCGAACCCGAGGTGGTCGCTTATCTGTGCTCCTCGGGCAGCTTCATCAACGGCGTCGACTACGAGCGCTCGCTGACCAAGGCGATCTGCGACGCGGGCGCACCGGACGCCGTGACCACGTCGGGCGCCCTCGCCGAGGTGCTGCACCAGCTCGACCTGCACCGGGTCTCGGTGCTGACCCCGTACGTCGGCGACCTGACCGAGAAACTGCACGACTTCCTCGCCGAGCTCGACGTGCGGACGGTCTCCAGCGACCACCTCGGCCTCGGCGGCGGCATCTGGAAGGTCAGCTACCGGACCATCGCCGAACGGATACTGGCCGCCGACCACTCCGACGCCGAAGCGATCTTCGTCAGCTGCACGAACCTGCCGACCTACGACCTGATCGAGCCGCTGGAGACCGCGCTCGGCAAACCGGTCCTGACGGCCAACCAGCTGACGATGTGGGCCTGCCTGCGCCGGATGAACCTGCCGATCGTCGGCCCCGGCCGATGGCTGCGTGAAGTCTCTTGACCACTCCCCTTAGGATTGTCGACAATCTGCGACCGGAGGTTCCGTGACGACGATCGGCTTCATCTACCCCGACCACGCCGCCGAAGACGACTACCCACTCGCCGAGCAGCTGCTCGGCAGTGACGCGAGTGACTTCCGGCTGCCTGTCGAGCACATCTACGGCACCGATCTCCACGCCGTGCCAGAGCTGCTCGACCTGGGCAGCCCCGCCCGTCTTGCGGACGGCGCGGCGCTGCTGGCCAAGCACGAGCCGGACGCGGTGGTCTGGGCCTGCACCAGTGGCAGCTTCGTCTACGGCTGGGACGGCGCCCGCGAGCAGGCCGACAGGCTCGCCGCGGTGGCCGGAGTCCCGGCTTCGAGCACCTCCTTCGGATTCGTGCACGCGGCGCGGGCGCTGGGCGTGCGGCGGGTCGCCGTCGCGGCCAGTTACCCCGGCGACGTGGCCCAGCTGTTCGTGGACTTCCTCGCCGCCGGCGGCATCGAGGTCGTCTCGATGTCCGCCGAGGACATCGAAACCGCGGCGGCTGTGGGAGAACTGACCCCCGAGGCCGTGGTCGAGCTGGCCGCTGGCCACGACCATCCCGAAGCCGAGGCGCTGCTGATCCCCGACACGGCGATGCGCACCCTCTCCGAGATCAACGCCATCGAGACCCGCATCGGCAAGCCCGCGCTGACGGCCAACCAGGTCACCGTGTGGGAAGGACTGCGGCTCGCCGGGCAGACTCCCCCGCTCGTGCGCACACTCGGCGCCTTGTTCCGCACCAGGAGCGCGTGACGATGGCCCTGCCCGATATCGAACCGGTCAGCCGCGAGTCCACGGCGGGCATCATCGCGCGCCAGCTGCGCGACGCGATCATGACCGGCGCGCTGCCGCCCGGCACCCAGCTCGGCGAGACCGACCTCGCGTCCCGGTTCCAGGTTTCGCGGGGGCCGCTGCGCGAAGCCATGCAGCACCTCGTCTCCGAAGGGCTGCTGCGCAGCGAGCGGCACCGGGGCCTGTTCGTGATCGACCTCGAGCCCGGGGACGTCTACGACATCTACTCGGCGCGCTCGGCCATCGAGCGGGCGGCGATGCTGCGGGCACTGCGCGGCGACCGGGAACGGGTCGCCGCCGTGCTGGAGGAGGCCGTGTCGGCGATGGCGATCGCGGCCCTCGACGACGACCCGACCGCGCTCTCCTGGGCCGACCTGCGGTTCCATGAGGCACTCATCAACGCCTCCGGCAGCAAACGGCTCGCCAGGATGGCACGGACGCTGCTCATCGAGACCCGGATGTGCCTGACCGCGCTGCAGGGGACCTACCAGCGGGTGGAAGAGCGGGTCGACGAGCACAACCGGATCATTGAGGCCCTGCGCGCCGGGGACGAACCGACGGCGCTTTCGCTGCTGGAGGCGCATATGGAGGACGCGGTGCAACGCCTGGCACCCGGCACGAGCCTGCGCACCGGCGAAGCGCCTGAGGTGCCTTAAAGACCTGAGCAACTCACGCACGGGCACGCACCCCCAGCACCGGCTGACCACCGCGGACGCCGCGGAAACCCGGCTCCCACGGCCAATTCCCGCGATCGTCGCTGTGGACCAGTTGCAGAGCCCGCACCCGCGAGCCGTACAGGTCGACCGCGGTGATGAGCTGGGCCGAGGGATCGGCCACCTCGACTATCTCGATCTCCGGTAAGCCACGCAAGGGAATGCGCTCGCCCGGTTCCGGTGCTTCGTCATGGATGGTATGGGAGCCAACGGAAACGAGCAGTTCGGTCGCCTCGTCCTCTGGCAGGCCGGTGACGACCAGCTCCGGCAATCCCATCTCGGTGAGCCCCACCGTGTGCGACCACGGTGGGCGGGTTCTCTCTCTTCCCACCGACAGCATCGTCCAGCCGTCTCTCAAGACGGTCTCCCGCACCCTGGCGAGATGTTCGGCGTAGGTCATTCCTGGCTGTTCACGCTGCCCGCACTGCTTGCACATCGGTGCTCCTCCGCTTAGGAATGTCCGCTCGGTGGTTCTGATGATCACCACTATGCGGAGGAGCACCGACAAAAACCGCGACGCCTAGGACAGGGAGTCGGCCACCGCGCTGCCCAGCCGGGCCGTCGTGCCGGTGCCACCGAGGTCGGGCGTGAGCTCCGTGCCACCGGCGAGCACCTTCTCGACCGTCGCGTTGATCGCTTGTGCCGCAACGGTTTCCCCGAGATGGTCGAGCAGCATCGCCCCCGCCAGGATCTGCGCGACAGGGTTCGCGATGCCCTGTCCCGCGATGTCCGGGGCGCTGCCGTGGACGGCCTCGAACATCGACGGGAAGTCACCCGAAGGGTTGATGTTTCCGGACGGCGCCATGCCCAGTCCGCCGGTCACCGCGGCCGCGAGATCGCTCAGGATGTCGCCGAACAGGTTCGAGCCGACGACCACGTCGAGCCGGTCCGGCGCCTGCACCATCCGCGCGGCCAGCGCGTCGACGTGGCACTGTTCACTGTGAACGTCCGGGAACTCCACCGCGATCTCGGCGAAGATCTCGTCCCAGAACGGCATCGAGTGGATCAGCCCGTTCGACTTGGTCGCCGAGCAGACCCGCCCGGTGCGCGTCCGCGCGAGCTCGAAGGCGTACCGGATGATCCGTTCGACCCCGACCCTGGTGAACACCGACTCCTGCAGCACGAACTCGCTCGGCTGACCGCTGTTGTGCCGCCCGCCGATCTCCGAGTACTCCCCTTCGGAATTCTCGCGGACGATCACCATCTCGAGCTCTTCCGCGGTACGCCCGGCCAGCGCCGAGGTGGTGCCCGGCAGCAGTCGCACCGGGCGCAGGTTGACGTACTGCGAGAACGCCCGTCGGACCGGGATCA
Organism: Amycolatopsis sp. H20-H5; assembly: GCF_035828755.1. Lineage (NCBI taxonomy): Bacteria > Bacillati > Actinomycetota > Actinomycetes > Pseudonocardiales > Pseudonocardiaceae > Amycolatopsis > Amycolatopsis sp. H20-H5. Next base: position 52,866 of record NZ_JAYMZS010000050.1, read on the forward strand.
GCAGGCCCCACAAGGAGATGTGGTCCGGGACCCCGGGAAAGCCGACCGCGCCGAGCAGGATCCCGTCGAACGCCGACAGCTGCTCGATGCCGTCGCCGGGCATCATCTTCCCGGTCTTGGTGAACCGCTCGCAGCTCCAGTCGAACTCGGTCCAGTCCAGGCCGAACCCGTGCAGCTCGGCGGCCCGGTCGAGGACCTTGCGGGCCTCGACCGTGACGTCCACGCCGATCCCGTCGCCGGGGATGCTCGCGATGCGGTAGGAGTTCACAGGTTCACCGCGATGTACTTGGTCTCGAGGAACTCGTCGATGCCCACGGTGCCGCCCTCCCGGCCGAGACCGGACTGCTTGGTCCCGCCGAACGGCGCCGCCGGGTTCGACACGATGCCCTGGTTGAGGCCGATCATCCCGGCCTCCAGTTTCTCCGAAACCCGCAGCGCCCGCTTGAGATCACTGGTGAAAACGTAGGAAACCAGCCCGAATTCGGTGTCGTTCGCCGCCGCGATGGCTTCGTCCTCGGTGTCGAACACCGAGATCGGCGCGACCGGGCCGAAGATCTCCTCGGCCGCCATCCTGGCGTTCGCCGGGACGCCGGTGAGCACGGTGGCCTGGTAGAAGTTGCCGGGACCGTCCACAGTGGCCCCGCCGGTCAACACCCGCGCACCCTTGTCGACAGCGTCGGAGACCAGGCTGCTGACCTTGTCCACCGCGGCCTGGTCGATGAGCGGACCGACGACGACGCCGTCCTCGGTGCCCCGGCCCATCGGCAGCGCCTCCATGCGCTCGGTGAGCCGCCGCGAGAACTCCTCGACGACGTCGCGCTGCACGTAGAACCGGTTGGCCGCCGTGCACGCCTCGCCGATGTTGCGCATCTTGGCCTGCATGGCGCCTTCGATCGCGACGTCCATGTCGGCGTCGGCGAAGACCAGGAACGGGGCGTTGCCGCCGAGCTCCATCGACGTCCGGAGAACCTTCTCGGCGCACTGTTCGAGCAGCCTGCGGCCGACGCCGGTGGACCCGGTGAAGGAGAGCTTGCGCGCCCTCCCGTCGCGGATCAGCGGCTCCATCACACCACCTGAATCGCTGGTGGTCAGCACGTTGAGCACGCCTTCGGGCAGCCCGGCCTCGGCCAGGATCCCGGCGAGCGCGAGCATCGACAGCGGCGTCTGGGCGGCGGGCTTGATGACCATGGTGCAGCCCGCGGCGATGGCCGGGCCGATCTTGCGCGTGCCCATCGCCATCGGGAAGTTCCACGGCGTGATGAGCAGTGCCGGGCCGACCGGCTGCTTCATGACCAGGAACCGGCCGGCGCCGTTGGGCGCGATCGCGTATCCGCCGTCGATGCGGACGGCCTCCTCGGCGAACCAGCGGAAGAACTCGGCGGCGTAGGTGATCTCGCCCTTGGCCTCGGCGACTGGCTTGCCCATTTCCAGCGTCATGAGCAGCGCGAGTTCGTCCCGGCGCTCGATGAGCAGACCGTACGCGCGGCTCAGGATTTCGCTGCGCTCGCGAGGCGGCACAGCGGCCCAACCGTCCTGCGCCGCGACGGCCGCGTCCAGCGCGCTGACGCCGTCGGCGGGTGAAGCGTCCGCCACCTCGCACAGGGCTTCACCGGTTGACGGGTCGAGGACGGCGAAGGTCTTTCCGCCGGTCGCGGGCACCCACTTGCCGCCGATGAAGAGTTCCTTGTCGACCGCGCCGACTACGCCGGTCTCAGTGATCGCGCTCATCCAGCTTGCTCCTCCATGTTGTCCCGAAGGCCATGCTATGGATATTGTCAACAATCGACAACCGTGTCGTCTGGGGCCGAGCCCCAGACCCGAGCCCGGGGGCAAGCCCCCTGGACCCCCCAGTAATTTCCCGGCAACCAAGGAGCGCCGCCGCTATGACCCAGCTCTCCCCGCTGCTGAAGCAGGCAACGCCCGTCGTGGTCGACCACGGCGAAGGGGTGTACCTCTACGACACCGACGGCAACCGTCACCTCGACTTCACCGCCGGGATCGGCGTCACCAGCACCGGTCACTGCCACCCGCACGTGGTGCGCGCGGCGCAGGAGCAGATCGGCAAGCTGATCCACGGCCAGTACACAACGGTCATGCACAAGCCGCTACTCGAACTGACCGAACGACTCGGCGACGTCCTTCCCCCGGGGCTCGACTCTCTCTTCTACGCCAACTCAGGCAGCGAAGCGATCGAAGCGGCCCTGCGGCTTTCACGCCAGGCGACCGGGCGGCCGAACGTCATCGTGTTCCAGGGCGGCTTCCACGGCCGCACGGTGGCCGCGGCGTCGATGACGACGTCCGGGACGCGCTTCAGCGCGGGGATCTCGCCGCTGATGGCCGGTGTCCACGTCGCGCCGTTCCCGTACGCCTATCACTACGGCTGGGACGAGGAGACGGCGACGAAGTTCGCGCTGCGCGAACTCGACTACCTGTTCGCCACGGTCTGCGCGCCGAACGAGACGGCCGCGTTCTTCATCGAGCCGGTCCTCGGCGAAGGCGGCTACGTGCCCGCCAACACCGCGTTCATGGCCGGGCTGCGCGAGCGCGCCGACGCACACGGGATCCTGCTGGTCATCGACGAGGTGCAGACCGGTTTCGGTCGCACCGGCAGGTTCTGGGGACACGACCACTTCGACGTGCGCCCCGACATCATCCTGATCGCGAAGGGCCTGGCGAGCGGCTTCCCGCTGTCCGGCATGGCGGCTTCGCAGGAGTTGATGGCGAAGGCGTGGCCGGGGTCGCAGGGCGGAACCTACGGCGGCAACGCGGTTTCGTGCGCGGCGGCCGTCGCGACGCTCGAGGTCATCCGGCAGGAGAAGCTGGTCGAGAACGCCGCCGAGCGCGGGCGTCAGCTGCTCGAAGGCGCCCGGCTGGTCGCCGACAAGACCCCGGTGATCGGGGACGTCCGCGGGCTGGGCCTGCTGGTCGGCTCGGAGTTCACCAAGCCCGGCGGCGAGCCGGACGCCGCCACCGCGGCGGCAGTGCAGAAGGCCGCCGCGGCGAGCGGACTGCTGCTGCTCACCTGCGGCGCGTTCATGAACGTCGTCCGCATGGTGCCGCCACTGGTCGTCAACGCCGCTCAGGTCGACGACGCCCTGCGCATCTGGGGCGAGGTCGTCGCGTCCGTCACGGGGAGCTGAGCGTGGCCCGGTACATCACCATCACCCTGGACAAGCGTGGCGTTTCCTGTCGGGCCCGGCTGCTCGACGCGGAGGCTCCGCGCACGTGCAAGGCGGTGTGGGACGCGCTCCCGCAGAGCGGCTCGGCGTATCACGCGAAGTACGCGCGCAACGAGGTCTACACGCTGGTGCCGCCGTTCGCGGAACCCAAGCCAGGGCGGGAGAATCCGACGATCACCCCGATCCCGGGCGACGTCGTCTACTTCGGTTTCGAGGCCTGGGAAATCGGCAATCCCGCGTACGGCTACGACGACGGCAGTGAGGCGCACGGCGATCAGGGCGCGACGGATCTCGCGATCTTCTACGGCCGGAACAACCTGCTGATCAACGGCGACGCGGGCTGGGTGCCCGGCAACGTGTTCGCCACGATCGAGGAGGGCCTCGCCGAGATGGCGGCCGCCGCACAGGACCTCTGGCTGCGCGGTGTCGAGGGCGAAACCCTGTCCTACGCCCGCGCCGAGTAACCCGAACGACCGGCGGCAGGGGGCGAGTCGCCCCCTGTCGCCGAAGGGATCACCGGCCTGATCCAGCGGTAAGGGAATTCGGGAATCGGTATCCCTTTTTCACGAAAATTACCCGATAATCGGGACCACCTTTTCAGATACGTGAACGGCACCGCCATATGGTGTCCCCGCGCCCGCCGGATACCGCATTCACCCGGGAATCCGGCACGGATCCGGGACCCTTCGGGCCTGCCCGAAACGTGCCGCCGGGCCTTGCCAGCCCCGGCCGTCACTGGCACGGTCATGTCGTGATCAACAGGTGCCCCCACCAGGGCGACTGGACATCACGGAGACAGCCACGGCTTTGTTCCGGCGTGGCCATCGGTACCGGTGTTTCACTTTGAGTAAGGACTCGGGTATGTCAAAAACTGTCAAGCTGCTGCTGGCCTCAGCGGCCACTCTCGGCTGCCTCTTCGTGGCGGGCTCGCCTGCCTCCGCTGCCGAAAACACGGCCGCCGCGGCCCCCTCGTGCAAGTTTGACATTTCTTTCGCACGCAACGCCATTGCCGCCCGGTGTGCCAGCGGCCCCGGCACCGAATTCGCGGCCGCGATCCAGTGCACCAACTCTTCGACGATCCGGCTCGGCCCCTTCCGCAAGTACGGCGTCACGGCCTCCGCGGTCGGTTGTCTCGGCAGCGGCACCATCGTCGGAAACCAGTACGGCGTCGTCACCCGGTAAGACCCCGCACCGCTGAGGGGTGTGTTCCGCTGCTCGGTGAAACCTGCGCCGGGCAGCGGAGCGCCTCAGCCCGCCCGGATGATCGCCAGCCCGAGCGGGCTGACCTGGTGGGACTTCGCCCGTCCCTGCCTCACCGCACAGCTCAACCCGCTGTCGCGAAGCACCGACGCGTGCTGACTCGCCGACGCGACGGAGATCCCGGTGAGCAGGGCGAGCTCGCTGGTACTGCAGCTGCCCCCGGCGATCGCCATCAGCACGCGGGCCCGGGTGGGGCCCAGCAAAGCCGACAGCGACGCACCCGGCTCCGAGCCTCGCTCCAGCATCGGGTGATGATCGATCGAATAGACCAGCACCGGCGGCAGGTCGGTGTTCTTGTACGTCGTCGGCATCCCGTGCCCGAAGAACGCCGGGATCAGCCGCAACCCGCGGCCGTCCAGGTGCAGGTCCTGCTCGACCGGGAAACGGACCGCCAGCACCGGCGGCCGCCACTGCATGTCCGGATGCAGCGTCGAGAGCACCAGCTGCGGACCGCCACGTTCGAGCGCGGCGAGAAGACGGGCTCGCTCCTGCGCGACGGCCTTGCTCAACACCGGCCAGTAGGGCGCGATGTGCCCGCTGAAGTATCCACGCACCGCGTCGCCGAGTTGTCGCAGGTCACGCCGGTTCCCGTAGCGAAGCCTGCCGAGCCATGGCGGCAGGCGGGGGTTCTCGGCGGCGAGCTCGTCGATGTCCCGCCGCAACGTCCGCGACGACGTCTCTTCGAGCGCGGCGACCCCCTCGGCGAGCGTGGTCGACGGCATCGCCGGGGTGAGGAAATCGGGGCAGTAGCCATAGGGAGGCACCGCGCTCATCAGCTGGCGTCCGGGTGCGGACACCGCCGACCGGGTCTCCCGGCGCCACCGGCCGAAGAACGGCTCGCCCTCGGGACGGCGAAGCCGATAGAGGCTGGTCAGGAGCTCCCACATCGGGTCGGCACTCTCGGCGATCGTCAGTTTGGCCAGATCGGCGTCCGTGAAATGGACTTTCAGCATCTAACCCCCAGCCAGCTTCCTCGCGACACTACCGGCTTCCTCGCCGGTCATCGCCCGTTTCAGGCCGGATCGTCCGGCTGAGACGCGATCCACAAAACATGAATCTCTTTCATAGCGGTGACCTCCTCCGACGTACTACGCTGCGGTAACCAAGCGAAGACACGTAAGGAAGAGGACTGTCGATGGGCGACGTTGCGGCACGGCTGGCCGAGATCGTCGGGGACAAACACCTGCTCACAGGTGCCGCGATCCCTGAGGACTACGGGCACGACGAGGCGCTGACCATCGCCGCCCAGCAGCCCGCCTACCTGGCCAAGCCCGCGACGGCGGAGGAAGTCGCCGCGCTGCTCAAGGCGGCCGGCGAGGACGGCGTCCCGGTTACCGCGCGCGGCTCGGGCAGCGGGCTCTCGGGCGCCGCCCGCCCGCAGGAGAACGGCCTGGTCATCTCCTTCGAACGGATGAACGCCGTCCTGGAGATCGACACCGAGAACCACGTCGCCGTCGTCCAGCCGGGAGTCACCCTGCAGGAACTGGACGTGAAGACCGCCGCCGCCGGGCTCAGCTACACCGTGTACCCGGGTGAGCTGAGCGCCAGCGTGGGTGGCAACGTCGGCACGAACGCTGGCGGGATGCGCGCGGTCAAGTACGGCGTCACCCGCAACAATGTCCTTGGCCTGCAAGCGGTCCTGCCCACCGGGGAGATCATCCGCACCGGCGGCAAGACGGCGAAGGTGTCCACCGGCTACGACCTGACCCAGCTGATCATCGGCTCGGAGGGCACGCTCGCGCTGGCCACCGAGGTCATCGTGAAGCTGCACCCGCGGCTGTCCCACGGTGCCACCGTGCTCGCCCCGTTCGGGGACCTCGATCAGGTGATGGCCGCGGTGCCGAAGATCATCTCCAGTGGCCTCGCGCCGCATATCCTGGAGTACATCGACAACCTGACGATGGCCGCGATCACCTACAGCGAAAAACTCAGCCTCGGCGTCCCGGACAAGATCCGCGACAGCGCGCAGGCCTATCTCGTGGTGGCACTGGAAAACCGCGAGGCCGAACGGCTGCGGGCCGACATCGAAATCCTCGGCGAGCTGCTCGGGGAACTGGGCGCGATCGACGTCTACGTCCTCGAGGGCGGCTCGGCGCGCAAGCTGATCGAAGCGCGCGAGAAGGCGTTCTGGACGGCGAAATCGGTGGGCGCCGACGACGTGATCGACGTCGTCGTCCCGCGGGCGGCGATGCCGCGATTCCTGACCAGGGCGAAGGAACTGGCCCAGGCCGCGGAGGCGGGCGCGATCGGCTGCGGGCACGCGGGCGACGGCAACGTGCACCTCGCGATCTTCTGCAAGGACGCGGACAAGCGGCACAAGCTGCTGCACGACATCTTCGCCACGGGAATGGAGCTCGGCGGCGCGATCTCCGGCGAGCACGGCCTCGGCCGCGCGAAGGCCGAACACTACCGAGAACTCGAGGACCCGGCGAAGATCGAGCTGCTGCGCCGGATCAAACAGAGCTTCGACCCCGCCGGGATCCTGAACCCCGGCGTCCTCTTCGTCGACTAGGAGCAGTCAGACAGTGAACGACATGAACGGCGCCCAGTCCCTGATCCGCACGCTCGTCGACGCCGGCGTGGACGTGTGTTTCTCCAACCCCGGCACCTCGGAGATGCACTTCGTGGCCGCCCTCGACTCCGTGCCGGAGATGCGCGGCGTGCTCGGCCTGTTCGAAGGCGTCGTCACCGGCGCCGCCGACGGCTACGCGCGCATCGCGGACAAGCCCGCCGCGACGCTGCTGCACCTCGGCCCCGGCCTCGGGAACGGGCTGGCGAACCTGCACAACGCGCGCCGCGCGAACACCCCGATCGTGAACGTGATCGGCGACCACGCGACGTACCACAAGCAGTACGACGCGCCGCTGGAGTCGGACATCGAGGGCATCGCGAGCTCGCTCAAGGGCTGGGTCCGGCGTTCGGAACACACCCAGGACGTCGGCGCCGACGCGGCCGCCGCCGTGGCCGCGTCCCAGGACTCACCCGGTCAGGTGGCGACGCTGATCCTGCCCGCGGACGTCTCCTGGGGCGAAGGCGGCCAGACCTGCGCGCCGGTGCCGCCGCGGATACCCCAAGCGGTGGACAGCACCACGGTGAAGACGATCGCCGACGTGCTCACCAGCGGTGAACCGGTCGCGTTACTGTTCGGTGGCAAGGCCTGCCGCGAAGCCGGGCTGCGCGCGGCGAGCCGGATCGCGACGGCGACCGGGGCGAAGGTGTTCGCCGAGACGTTCCCCAGCCGGATCGAGCGCGGCGAAGGCGTGCCGACCATCGACCGGCTGGGCTACCTCGCCGAGCAGGTCACCTACCAGCTCGACGGCATCAAGCACGTGATCATCGCGGGCACCAAGTCCCCGGTCTCGTTCTTCGCCTACCCCGGCAAGCCGAGCGACCTCGTGCCCGAAGGCGCGAAGGTGCACGTCCTCGCCGAGGTCGGCCAGGACATCGTGAAGGCGCTGATCGACGTCGCCGAGCTCGTCGCGGCGGACACCGAGCCGGTCCTCCAGGAGGCCGCGCGGCCCGCCCTGCCGACCGGCACGCTGACGCCGCAGAACTGGGTCGAGGTCATCGGCGCGCTGCTGCCGGAGGGCGCGATCATCGCCGACGAGGCGAACACGTCCGGCCTGCTGCTCCCGGCGGCGACCGCGGGCGCGCCGCGGCACGACGTGCTGACCCTCACCGGCGGCGCGATCGGTTACGGCATCCCGGTCGCGACCGGCGCGGCTGTCGCGGCCCCGGATCGCCCGGTGCTCAACCTGCAGTCCGACGGCAGCGCGCTGTACACGATTTCGGGACTGTGGACGCAAGCGCGCGAGAACCTCAACGTGACGACGGTGCTGCTGAACAACCGGGCGTACGCGATCCTGCGGCTGGAACTGCAGCGCGTCGGCGCGGATGCCAGCGGCCCCAAGGCGAACGAGCTGCTCGACCTGTCCGGGCCGGACATGGACTTCGTCAAGATCGCCGAGGGCATGGGCGTCCCCGCGACCCGCGCGACAACCGCGGAAGAGCTGGCCGAGCAGCTCGCCCGTGCCTTCGCCGAGCCCGGCCCGCACCTGATCGAGGCCATGGTGCCGCCGCTGTTCTGAGCCGGTGGGTTGCCCTGAAGATCAAGAGACGGCACGCTGGGGCCGTCAATGATTCACGGGGAGGACTCACAATACGTAAGCTGGTGGTCATGCTGGGCGTCATGGCCACCACCGCGACCATGGCTGCGGCTTGCTCCCCGACGGCCGCGCGTTCTTCAGGTACTCGCCGACCAAGATGTAAGTAACAGACTGAAGGGGTTTTCCTTACCCGGTAAGGAAAACCCCCTTCAGTGCGCCTAGGGCGTGTCTCTCAATTTCCGATGTGCGCGCACGCTGGCCGAGTCGACCGACAGCAGTTTCTTTACACCAGCGTCCAGATCGGCGGTGCCGTGTCCCCGCTGGATGGCGGCAAGAACGCCCCG